>CAZBFT010000006.1:6810-11566 GCA_964491465.1 uncultured Pseudomonadales bacterium | reverse complement strand
TGTAACTTTGGGCTTGGTATTGTCTAAAAGAATCTTGTACTCTTTTGATTTCTCACTGGTCAAATCACGACTGGTCAAAGAATAAGCGTAAATGGTATTTTCCCCTTCGCTGACAGGCACCTCCTCAAATTTAAAAGTTCCCGATTCCGCCGTCAATTTGCGCTCTACTTCGGCTCCATTTAAATATAACGCCACATCCACTCCCGGCTGGGCAAACCCGGAGATGTTCACCGTCGCACTAAACGTCGCCTCCGGTACATCGGAAAAAATGGGTGGCGTAGGTTTAAGTTCATATTGATCAGTCATGTCCGTATCCGGCTTTACAAACATCCCAGCCAAGCTAGCGATCCCTTTCACCCCCCACACGATCATGGCAATCACTATCAGCCCTGCCACCAGCAGGTACACCACCCCCTGGATCCCCGCTTTCCTGCCCCTGATCCGCTCCAACCTTGTCCTCTGCATAAGTAACTTGAGTATACCACTGAGCCAGGACAGGGGATCGAACCCACGACCTGCGGTTTATTGTGAGTCCGATTTATCGGACAGGAAGATATGTGAGCGGTGGCGAACTCTCATACAACAAACCGCACCTGGTGGCACGAATGTTGAGCCAGGACAGGGGATCGAACCCTGGACCTGCGGTTTACGATACCGCCGCTCTACCAACTGAGCTATCCTGGCCTAGGGTATAATTTTAGCATGGCAGCAAGCTTCTTAGACCTTGTGACTCCAACCAACTTGGCGGCCGAACAGGTCAAGTTTCTGGATTCCAAATCGTATCACCCGACTTTCCACTACGTTTGGCAGGATGAGCCTGTTTCTTACCATTCCGACAATCCAGTCCAGGAGCAGCTAGTGCAAGCCGTCATGACCCAGCAACTTCCCGCCATTTCCCGTTTGGCAAGCACGCTCTTTGCCACCTCCATAGACGATGCAACTATTTCTGCTGCCTTACACGCAGTAGCCAATCGTACTCCCCATCGTACCCACGGCACAGCCGAAGAATTTGCCGTCCTACTTCGCCAGGCCATTGTCGAATTTAACCTTCCCTACTCAGTCGAGCTGACAGACAGTGCCGGATTTAACGCCCGGCCCCAGCACGCGAAGCAAATAATTTTAGTCAGCCGCCACATCCATTACGAGTTTTTCAGTATGGAAGGAGGTGTACGACACGACCTAGTACACATTTTGCGCTATCTTAACGGTAAACAGAATAGTATCACACGCTCACCCAATTATTTACCGACAGAGGAAGGTTTGGCTTCATTTTGTCAAGACCACGTGAGGGGCATTGTAGACAACGGCCTAGTCCAGCACGCTGCCGAATACCTAGCGACCAACATAGGTCTCCACGGCTCACTACGCGATATTTACGACTATTTGCGTAGCATCGACATGTCACCGAGCCTTGCGTGGAAAAGAGCCGCCCGTCACAAATTTGGTTTTGTCGATACCAGCCTGCCTGGGGATATCATCAAACCGGCGATGTATTTTGCCAACGAAGTCAAAGTTCAGATGTTGTCAGCCGAAGAAAAGTTGCGGTTATTCGTGGGTAAAATCTCCCTCGATGATTTACCTAACTATCACAAATATTCCGGACTATATCCCGCAAATCAGTTAATTGACTATTTCAACCTTCAGAGTCAGACCCTGTAGGGTTATCTCGCCACCGCCACCAAATTTTGCCCGTGCATGATATCCGATCTTTTACCCTCACGGTCGGCGTAATACAGCTCTTGGATCTCCCATCCGGCCTCGGTCAAGACATCTGTCAAGCTCTGCACGTCAAAAGCCACACAAAACCGTTTCCAATCTTTATTGTATGGTACCTCCACCCACTTCTCGTCAATCTTTTTTAGTTCTAGTGAATCCAGGTGATTTTGCAAAAATTTACCTTGCCACAAATTCCACACGGTCAAGTACATAAATCCACCTTTGGCTAAATGGTTCCTGGCTTGTTTCAACAAATAAAGTTGTTGTTCCTTTTCCGGGATATGGTGCAGCACCGCCACGCAAAAAATGGCGTCAAACTTAGGCAATTTACGCCAGTGTGCCGGCTTGGTTACATCACCATAGACAAATTTGTGCTCCGGATATAGTTTTTTCGCTTCTGCTAGGAGCGTACGGGAAAAGTCGGTACCGACATACTCTACTTCCTCCGCCAGTCCGCTCACCAGCTTGCCGTTACCGCACCCGATATCCAGCACACTCTGTCCTCGCTTAAGCAACTTTAAATAGCTGTCGGTCACCGGCCAGTTGGTGCTCCCACCGTTCCCGTACGTTTTCTGCCTGGTTCTGCTAAAATGAGTCCCAATCTCGTCATACATTCGCTGTACTTGGCCCATTATGTCTTTGTTATACGATCTCATAGCTAATTAGCTATGAGATCGTATAACAAAGACATAATGGGCCAAGTACAGCGAATGTATGACGAGATTGGGACTCATTTTAGCAGAACCAGGCAGAAAACGTACGGGAACGGTGGGAGCACCAACTGGCCGGTGACCGACAGCTATTTAAAGTTGCTTAAGCGAGGACAGAGTGTGCTGGATATCGGGTGCGGTAACGGCAAGCTGGTGAGCGGACTGGCGGAGGAAGTAGAGTATGTCGGTACCGACTTTTCCCGTACGCTCCTAGCAGAAGCGAAAAAACTATATCCGGAGCACAAATTTGTCTATGGTGATGTAACCAAGCCGGCACACTGGCGTAAATTGCCTAAGTTTGACGCCATTTTTTGCGTGGCGGTGCTGCACCATATCCCGGAAAAGGAACAACAACTTTATTTGTTGAAACAAGCCAGGAACCATTTAGCCAAAGGTGGATTTATGTACTTGACCGTGTGGAATTTGTGGCAAGGTAAATTTTTGCAAAATCACCTGGATTCACTAGAACTAAAAAAGATTGACGAGAAGTGGGTGGAGGTACCATACAATAAAGATTGGAAACGGTTTTGTGTGGCTTTTGACGTGCAGAGCTTGACAGATGTCTTGACCGAGGCCGGATGGGAGATCCAAGAGCTGTATTACGCCGACCGTGAGGGTAAAAGATCGGATATCATGCACGGGCAAAATTTGGTGGCGGTGGCGAGATAACCCTACAGGGTCTGACTCTGAAGGTTGAAATAGTCAATTAACTGATTTGCGGGATATAGTCCGGAATATTTGTGATAGTTAGGTAAATCATCGAGGGAGATTTTACCCACGAATAACCGCAACTTTTCTTCGGCTGACAACATCTGAACTTTGACTTCGTTGGCAAAATACATCGCCGGTTTGATGATATCCCCAGGCAGGCTGGTATCGACAAAACCAAATTTGTGACGGGCGGCTCTTTTCCACGCAAGGCTCGGTGACATGTCGATGCTACGCAAATAGTCGTAAATATCGCGTAGTGAGCCGTGGAGACCTATGTTGGTCGCTAGGTATTCGGCAGCGTGCTGGACTAGGCCGTTGTCTACAATGCCCCTCACGTGGTCTTGACAAAATGAAGCCAAACCTTCCTCTGTCGGTAAATAATTGGGTGAGCGTGTGATACTATTCTGTTTACCGTTAAGATAGCGCAAAATGTGTACTAGGTCGTGTCGTACACCTCCTTCCATACTGAAAAACTCGTAATGGATGTGGCGGCTGACTAAAATTATTTGCTTCGCGTGCTGGGGCCGGGCGTTAAATCCGGCACTGTCTGTCAGCTCGACTGAGTAGGGAAGGTTAAATTCGACAATGGCCTGGCGAAGTAGGACGGCAAATTCTTCGGCTGTGCCGTGGGTACGATGGGGAGTACGATTGGCTACTGCGTGTAAGGCAGCAGAAATAGTTGCATCGTCTATGGAGGTGGCAAAGAGCGTGCTTGCCAAACGGGAAATGGCGGGAAGTTGCTGGGTCATGACGGCTTGCACTAGCTGCTCCTGGACTGGATTGTCGGAATGGTAAGAAACAGGCTCATCCTGCCAAACGTAGTGGAAAGTCGGGTGATACGATTTGGAATCCAGAAACTTGACCTGTTCGGCCGCCAAGTTGGTTGGAGTCACAAGGTCTAAGAAGCTTGCTGCCATGCTAAAATTATACCCTAGGCCAGGATAGCTCAGTTGGTAGAGCGGCGGTATCGTAAACCGCAGGTCCAGGGTTCGATCCCCTGTCCTGGCTCAACATTCGTGCCACCAGGTGCGGTTTGTTGTATGAGAGTTCGCCACCGCTCACATATCTTCCTGTCCGATAAATCGGACTCACAATAAACCGCAGGTCGTGGGTTCGATCCCCTGTCCTGGCTCAGTGGTATACTCAAGTTACTTATGCAGAGGACAAGGTTGGAGCGGATCAGGGGCAGGAAAGCGGGGATCCAGGGGGTGGTGTACCTGCTGGTGGCAGGGCTGATAGTGATTGCCATGATCGTGTGGGGGGTGAAAGGGATCGCTAGCTTGGCTGGGATGTTTGTAAAGCCGGATACGGACATGACTGATCAATATGAACTTAAACCTACGCCACCCATTTTTTCCGATGTACCGGAGGCGACGTTTAGTGCGACGGTGAACATCTCCGGGTTTGCCCAGCCGGGAGTGGATGTGGCGTTATATTTAAATGGAGCCGAAGTAGAGCGCAAATTGACGGCGGAATCGGGAACTTTTAAATTTGAGGAGGTGCCTGTCAGCGAAGGGGAAAATACCATTTACGCTTATTCTTTGACCAGTCGTGATTTGACCAGTGAGAAATCAAAAGAGTACAAGATTCTTTTAGACAATACCAAGCCCAAAGTTACA
>CAZBFT010000006.1:2884-6800 GCA_964491465.1 uncultured Pseudomonadales bacterium | reverse complement strand
ATTCGCCGCGAGACGGAGATGTTTTCCGCGGCCAAACCCAACGGATTGCTAATTTTGCTGGGGCGGTGGATGAAGCAGGAAGCAAGGTGTATATCGGGGAGAGAATGGTGATCGTGCAGTCCGACGGCAAGTTTACGCTACCCTACCAACTGGTCGAGGGCGACCAAGAAATCCAGATAAGGGCGGTAGATCATGCGGGCAACGAAAACATTAGTACGATCAAGCTGAGGTGGGAGCCATAAAGTAACACAAAGCGTAAAACTCAAAGATCAAAACTTGATTGTGATTCTATGAGTAAAACCCAGAGCAGCGCAAAGGGATAGAACATCACGTTGTTAAAGAGAGAAGCGAGAAAAAAGAAGATCAGCATAGGTTTGTGGGTGGACCCAAGATACAGATTTTTGCAAAAGACCCCCCACCCTACCAAGCCCAAGATTCCGGTAGTGAGAAGTAGGTAGAGGTAACTATTGTTGGGGCCGGTAGCATGATCGGGGTAACGAGAACCAGCATCGTTCAGAGGCAAAGTGTTGAGACCGCGGCCGATCAGCATGCCCCACTGATATTGCCGCACGCTGGACAGGTCGGCTTGCAGCCGAGAGGAGATACTGTAAGAACGCAAAAGATTGGTACCTTCGCCAAATTTTTGCGGAAGGGCAAAAACAGATAATAGGAGTAAGGTTCCTGATATCAGAAGAATTTTTTTGGACTTGAGGGTGATAAAAGCCGTGAGGACAAGTGAGAGCCAGACAGAGCGGGAGTAGGTGAGGAGAATGCCCAAGATAAAAGGGGCAAGGTACAAGGTAAAAGGAGTGGAAAGAACGGCAAGAGACAACATGGAGGCGGTAAAGGTGGGATCGAAGTGGGGGAGGGTAAGACGATTTAGGTGGTCATCCCAGCCCAAGTACTGGAACACACGCATATCGGGCAAGTAAAAATATTGGAGCAGGCCAATGATGAGGGTGGTCAGGCCGGAAAGGAGAAAGATCCTTTGGGGTAGTTTGACATGCTGCGTGCGGAGAGAGAAATAAAGAGTCAGATAGGACAGCAGGCGGAGGGTGTAGAGGCTAGGAACAAGTAATTGAGTCAGGGGGTAATGGAGTAGTGCGCTGAGCCAACCAAGAGCCAGCCCTGCCAGAAAGATCTTGAGTCCGAGTGGAACCTGGACAACCTTCAAGGAGCGACCGTGTAGGACCAAAATAGCGAGGACTAAAATATCGTGGAGATATAAGGGCACGCCATACCAATTAAAGCGCAGTAATTGGCCAAAACCCAAGGTAAGAATGAGGCTGAACAAGAGCCAGCGGGTTATTTTTTGTGCCATAGCAAAAACAGCTTGGTCCAGGTCAGGTAAGAGTGGAAAGACATCATCAGAGCGTGGATAAGGCCGGGGACGCCGTCGAGAAAACCCAGTTTCCAAACATAGTTATATTTAAACTTGGCCAGCGGATAAATCAAAATATGCACGAGGGAGCTACGTCTGTTATTGCGATAACGATAGGTGGCTTCGAGGGTAGAGTAATGATCGATTTTGGTGAGGAAAGCGGAGAGGGTAGGATGCGGATAGTGCAGAAGCGGATTTTTTAACTCCCCTACCCTACCCTCTCCCCCGCCTGCAACGCTATGCCTGCCCGTATCACTACGTGAAACGTTGTAGGCGGGCGTAGCATTGCGGGCAGGCTGCCAGACTTCGTGCACGGGGCGAACCCAGTGACCAAAGTCGCGACGGGCCAAACGGATAAACCGGGCATCGCCGGTCTCACCATGGCAAAGTGTGCGGCCCAGGAAAGTGTCTAGCCGAGGGATAGAGTAGGCAGAATAGATGTTAGATTTTAGATTACAGATTTGATAAATTTCTGACTCGAGCGCAGGCGAGACTACCTCATCGGTGTCGAGGAATAATACCCACGGGGTCTTGGCTTGGGAGAGGGCATTGTTGCGGGCGGCGGCAAAATCGGTAATGTCCGGAGTGTTGAGAGTGAGGATGGTGAGGTTTTTAGGTATCATGTATTAAGCGAGAAGATAGATTTAAGCGATATTTTGAGAATGACCAGAGGATAAAAAACGAGATCATAGAGAATGGCCGTGGGGTAAGTGAGAGTGAAGAAGTACTTGCCAACAAATTTGAGGTGCGACTGCCACTGGTAAAGTGTGCGTTTGAGGGGGGCAGAGCTGGCCGAAACCTCGTGCTCGGCCACCACGTCGGGATTGATGTGGATGGTATAGCTCACATTAATGGCTCGGAGGCAAAAATCGAGATCTTCAAAATATAAGAAAAAGCGTTCATCCAGCATGCCAATGCGGTCAATGACCTCGCGCTTGATCAGCATGGCGGCCCCGGCTACGTGAGAGACGGACTGGACTGTTTTGGGTTTGTTGGGCCAGTTTTTGTGTTTGATCATCCCGGTCCAGCGATTAAACTTGCCGCCCCAGTCGTACCCACCGGTATGATGGAGGATGGGGCTGACGATCCCGGCCGACTTGATTTTGGAAAAAGTGAGTGCCAGTTGTGTAAAGTTGCCGCTACTAATTTCCAGGTCGTTGTTCATCAGAAATACTGCCTCGACACTTGGGTCCGCCAAGGCGAGCATGATCCCCTGATTGACACCCTTGGCAAAGCCGGTATTCACCCGATTATCGACGAGCTGGGTAGAGGGGATAATCCGCGTAAGTGGGGTGATATCCTCGGGTGTATTGTTCACCAAAATGACAGAGTTGTTGCCAATCTTCTGGGCAAGTTCCGTGAGGCAATGTTTGGTGGTACTGCTTTTCCCAAAGTGGAGGATGATGACGGCGATTTTCATAAATTATTGACCCGTTTCGAGCAGGGATAACGGGGGGAGTGAGGAGCCGGCGATCCCCTGCATCTCGCCGTAGATCCCGCTCATGCCAGAGAGAAGCAAGTCTACCTGCATGTGGCGCTGCTTAAAGCCGCGCTCGGCGCTGGCCGCCTCTTTGGCTATTTGGGCTTTCATTTCGAGATATACGCCGATGACCCGCTCCACATTTTGGGTAAAAGCCGGACTGGTCACGTAGTCGTACAAACTTTCAGCGGTGGTTTGTTTGTGCGCAGCCACGTGTTTTTCGCGTGCCACATCAATCAGGTTTTTTCGTAGCAGTGCCGAAAGCGGAGCGAGGGAGGTGCGGGTCAAGACCCAGACACTGTGGCGGCTGCCGATAGACTCGGTCATATCCGACGGCATAACCTCGGTAATGATGGCACAGAGGTGGGCTTGGTCGCGCCGCATATCTTCTTTGAGTTTGCTCACCCAGCTATCAGACCAAGCTTTGGTGCGTTTACTTTCCCAAAGAATTTTGCCGCAGACTGTGCCTTTGTCGGTTTTCACCGTTTGGCGGATATCGGCGCCATTTTCGCCTTTTTTCACTTCTTCGATGACGTCGTAGGGATAGAGGCGGCGAAGTGTGGCTTCGAGATCCAGCTCCTGTACCTCGCCCTGCAATTGCTGGCTACCCTGGGCGCCTTTACGCTGGGCCTCTTCGACCGCTTTTTGCATGTCACGGAGCTTTTTTTCGTATTCGTCGATTTTGTATTTTTCTTTTTCCAAAATGGTCTTGGTCGTCTCGGCCCTGATTTTGTCGCGTTCCTCGTTGAGTGCCCGCTCTTTTTCCAGCTGGAAGTTGTCCTGGGCGTCACGGAGCGCCCTCTTTTCTTTGAGGAGAAGAAGTTCTGCCTCGGCCGCGGCTTTGGCTTTGAGCTGCAACTCCTTGATTTGGGCGTCACGATCGGCTAGTTCTTTACTGGCAGTTTCTTTTGCCTTGGCTAACAATTCTTTTTCTAGTTTGGGGCGGAGAGCAATTTCGATTTCGTGGGTCAAAAGATCATCGGGGCTAAACTGGTGGCCGCAAGAGGGACAGGTAACAGTGCTACTCATACTAGTAGTATACCGCAAGGTGTGGT
>CAZBFT010000006.1:0-2874 GCA_964491465.1 uncultured Pseudomonadales bacterium | reverse complement strand
TAATTTGGTCGTCATTGGGATGGTGGCGGTCGTGAATGCGCTGGGATATGGAATCATTTTCCCCATCCTGTACAGTTATACCCAGCGGTTTGGATTGTCGGATTTTGGAAACGGACTTTTATTTGCTTCATTCTCGATTTGCCAGTTTATTTCCACGCCAATTATCGGCCGGTTATCGGACAAATACGGGCGCAAACCCCTACTACTAATCTCGCTGGCGGGGACGGTCCTATCATTTGGGTTGATGGCCATCGCTAATAGCGTTGTGTGGCTATTTATAGCGCGGATGCTGGACGGGATCACGGCCGGGAACCTGCCGGTAGCTCAGGCCGTGATTTCGGATTCGACGGTCGCGGAGGATCGAGCCAAAGGTTTTGGGATGATTGGGGCCAGCTTTAGTTTTGGGTTTATTTTTGGCCCCATGATTTCGGCCCTTACCTCAGGTTACTCTCCGGCCACACCCTTTTGGATTGCCGGAGCGATTGCGCTAGCGGCCGTAGTTTTAACAGCCTGGCTACTGCCCGAGACGAACAAACACATCGGAGAAGTAAAGAGAGGCAAACTGATTGATTTGCCGAAAATGTGGCATACCCTTTTTGACCCGAATGTAGGGACAACTTTTGTCATAAGTTTCTTGTCATTTTTTGCATTTTCCTTGTTTATTTACGCGTTTCAGCCTTTTTCAGTCAAGGTGCTGTACCTAAATGTGGAACACATTGCGATGATCTTTGTGGCCCTCGGGATTGTAGGACTGATTACCCAAACATTAATTGTCCCCAGAATAACCAAAAGGTTTGGGCTCAAGCGGACCTTTACCTGGGCCAATTTGGGGGTGGCGATAGCATTTGTACTCGCTTTCTTTTCCCAGTCATACCTCATGTTTATTGTAGCGATGGCCCTGCTATCGGTAGCGAATGGGCACGTGCAACCACTGATTAATGCAATTTTGTCGCGCGAAACGGACGAGAAGTCGCAGGGCTCGATCATGGGGCTAAATGTGGCGTACGGGAGTATTGGGCAGATTTTGGGACCAATCACTGGCGGGGCGGTGGCAACAATCGCGGTCAGATACCCATTCCTGGCGGCAGCAGCTGTGACAATGGTTTGCTATATCTTGTCATTCCAAATTCTCAAGTCTGGGATACGTAAAGAGAGCGCGTTCTAACAGCTTTACATTTAGTTGAGTGTAGACTTAGGCTAATTTTTTAAGATAAGATTATCGAAGTACCTGCCAAACTAAGGAGTAACATAATAGAGACGTTTGGCGGTTTAGAGTTTGGTTTATCGATTCCACTACTATTAATTGCCCTAAATCAGGTAAAAGCGATTATTGATCGTGATGGGCATGTATGTAGATTTCCTGGAGAGCATAGTTGTACCGGTAAATTATCTATACACCATATCAATGGCAAAGAAGATATACCAGAAAACCTGATTACGGTTTGCCAAAAAGGCGCCCATTGGGGGTTACTACACAATGGAGCCTCGGATGAGCAAAAATTAATATGGGCGGCGCAGCTGTCTGGGTTGGCTGAGGAAAGAACAAAACGTGCTTACGACCGAGGATGGGAATTCCCCGGTAGTTAAGATTAGTCATGGGTGATGCGGTAGACCGCGCCAGCGAAGTCGTCGGAGATGAGGAGAGAACCGTCGGGGAGTTCCAGGACGTCGACTGGACGGCCACTGGCTTTCCCGTTTGCACCCAGCCAGCCGTCGGCAAAAGTTTGGTAATTACTGGCTGAGTCACCATTGATATCTACGGTGCTCACGCGGTAGCCGATGGGAGTTTGGCGATTCCAGCTGCCATGCTCGGCGATAAAGACTTTGCCCCGATACTCTGGGGGGAACATGCTGCCCTGGTAAAATTTCATGCCGAGAGCCGCAACATGCGGACCCAAGACTTGGGCGGGTGACACGTAGTCGGTACAGTCTTTGCCTTGGCCAAACTGGGGATCAAGAATAGTCCCGGCGTGGCAGTAGGGAAAACCAAAATTGGCCCCTTTCGGTGACAAGCGGTTGAGTTCGTCGCCTGGCACATCGTCGCCCAAGTTATCCCGACCATTGTCGGTAAACCAAAGAGAGTCGTCTGCCGGATTCCAGGCAAACCCTACCGTGTTGCGGATGCCACGCGCGATCACGGCAAAATTGGAGCCGTCGAGGTCAAGGCGGGCCAAGGCAGCGTATGGGTCAGCGCGCTCGCAAGCGTTGCAGGGTGCGCCGATGGGGACATAGAGACGATTATCCGGGCCGACTGCGAGATATTTCCAGCCGTGGTGAGTATCTTTGGGAAGCTGATCATAAACGATAGAAAATGGTGGTTTTTGGGCGTAGGAGTGAGCAATGTCTGGGAATTTGATGATCCGGGAGATCTCAGCTACGTAAAGATCACCGTTAGTGTAGGCGACACCGTTGGGGCTATTGAGTTTAGAGGCAACGATATAGCGCGAGTCGGCCCGGCCGTCGTGATCGGCGTCGGGGAGAGCATAAACGACACCCTGGTTGCGGGTGCCGACATACACTGTGCCTTCAGCGCCCACAGTGAGTGAGCGAGCGCCGGGGACGCCCTTGGCAAAGTAGCTGAGGTGAAAGCCGGGAGGCAGGTGTACATAGCCAAGCTCGCTATCAGTCGACACCGTGGCTGGAGCTAGACTGGCGTCGGGCAGCGAGGAAGTACGGGGAGCCAGGTTTTGGGCGCTTTGGAGGAGGTAGCCATACTTTCGCCAGCCCAATAGAGCGAGCAAAATCAGGAGAACGATAACGAACCAACGGCGGTTCATAGCTATGATCATAACAAATTTTCGGTTATACTGATGACCAGATGTACGAGTCACATACATATTGCACTCTCAAGTAAAACTTTTAAGTGCAGCCATC
>CAZBFT010000005.1:0-19085 GCA_964491465.1 uncultured Pseudomonadales bacterium | reverse complement strand
TGCAGGGGTACTAGGACTTGAACCTAGACGAAAGCTTTTGGAGAGCTTCATGCTACCATTACATCATACCCCTATAAATTTAAGCTGATCGCATTATATAATGCCTGGAGTTCGTGGGCAATAAAGCTGTCAAAGTAATAGATTGTAATACATCCCTTGTAGCCATCTTTTTTTCTGATTCCGGTGTGTGGTTTTAAGTATGCTTTACGAAATCTGCCTGGGGGGATATGTGTAACTTGAGACCAGAAATCATGGATTTCAGTCGCGTTATGGTATTCGTGTAAGTGAATGCAAGCCCTGAACTTGGTCTCATCTAGCATGTAGCTTTGACGGAAATAATGGAGAAAGGTGGATATCATTACTGGATCTGAATTAGTAAATCTGATGTGGCTGAAGTCTTTATTGCCTTCAGCCCAGAAAAGGATTGAGCAAATTACTCTAGATAAGTTTTTATCTTGCAGGTTAATCTGCTGGAGTATCTTTTTAGCTTGTTCAAAGTTTTGAGTATACCGATCCTTGCGTTTTTGGAGCCATTGTTGCGACATTTTGTACCTTTTTAGTTCTTTCTTGCTCCTCATTCTTTCGAGGCCTGAAGGGCTAATGTTTACACTCCTTAACCATTCTGAAGACGTACTGATTGCAATCTTTAGGTTATTAGCAATTTCTTTAATAGAGTATCCATTTTTACGTAAGGTAATTGCTTGTTGTTTTATCGAAATATCATATGCCATTATGTAACCATAATAGCAGGTTCGATATTTATAACAACAGACGCGTGATCCAGGAAATGACTGGGGAAATGAGCGCGGAAATGGGGGAGGTGCCGCCGGCAATGGGGAGCAGGAGAAAAATCAATATAATGGTGCCGTATTGGCGCATGACCAGAGTAAATTCGCGATAAAGGTCCGGCGGGAGGATACCGCCGAGAATTTTCTCTCCGTCCAGGGGGAAGACGGGGACTAGGTTAAAGACGGCTAAGGAAATATTCATGACAATCAGTACGGAAAACAGCGAGGTAATAATCCCGAGTCCAGGAGCAAAATGCATAATCAGGGAGAGTACGGCGGCAAAAAGAAGGTTGCTGGCGGGACCGGCGAGAGCGATCAATGCCGAGTCGCGGCGGGGTGAGCGGAGATTGTATGGATCAAACATAACGGGTCGCCCCCAGCCAAAACCCAGGAAGAGTAAAGCCAGGGTACCGAGCGGATCCAAGTGGGCGCGGGGGTCGAGGGTGAGGCGACCGCCGGCGCGGGGAGTGGGGTCGCCTAGGCGATCGGCGGCAGCGGCGTGGGCAAATTCGTGGACCGAGATGGCGAGGATGAGACCGACTGCCCAGAGGAGGAAGACGAGGGGGTTGGAAAACAGGGTTCCGAGCATGGGCATAGTATATCAGTACATCAGTAGATCAGCGATTCGGCAAGTCAGCTAGTCGGATATTCCAGTTTGTCAGTGTTCTGATCAACTGATTTTGCTGATAAACCGGCAAACTGACAAACCGATCTACTGAATTGCTGGTCATAGCCGGAGTGCTGACTAAAGTACGAGCATGGCGTCGCCAAAAGAGAAAAAGCGATACTTTAACCGTACGGCCTCGGCGTAGGCACGGCCGAGTAGGGAATCGGCAAAAGTAGTAAAGCTGGACTTTGTCTGGGGAGTGCTGGTAAAGGCAGAGACGAGCATGAGCAGGGTAGAACCAGGGAGGTGAAAGTTGGTTAGGAGCGCGTCGCACATCTGGAACTGATAGGGAGGATAGATGAATATATTGGTAGAGCTTGTTTCGGCTTTGCCCAGCCCGGATTCGAGACACCGCATGGTCGTGGTACCCACCGAGAGTAGTTTGCGACCGGAAGCGTGAATTTGCCTAATTTGACTGGAGGTTGTGGCGGAAACAGTATAGTCTTCGCGGTGCATATGGTGAGAGGTAATGTCGTCGGCTTTGACCGGGAGGAAAGTGCCCAGACCCACGTTGAGCGTCAGCTCAATCCAGGCGTGTTTTTGCTTGAGGGTGTGGATTAGTTTGGGGGTGAAGTGGAGGCCGGCGGTGGGGGCGGCAGCGGAGAAGCCGTATTTGGCGTAGACGGTCTGGTAGTCGGCGCTACTACCTAGCATTTGTTTGATATAGGGAGGGGTGGGCATGATACCGACCGAGGAGAGGATTTCGGTAAGCTGGGGATCTGATAGCGAAAAGCGGAGCACGCGAATTCGGTCAGCGACTGATGTGACCACAGCCGTGAGAGAGGGTGAAATTTGGACTGTTTGTCCGGGGTCGAGCCCGGGAGAAGTGATGACTTGATAGCGGTGGTGAGGCAGTTTTTTGAGTAGCAGAATTTCGACTTTACCGCCTGTAGGTTTGTGAGCCATGATGCGAGCGGGGAAAACCTTGGTGTTGTTGACGACGAGGTCGTATCCGGAGGGTAGAAGGGTAGGCAGATCGCTAACAAGGTGATGACTAATCTCCCTGGTATCTCGGCGGATGAGCATAAGGCGCGCGGAGTCACGAGGATGAGCTGGAGTTTGGGCGATTAATTCCTGGGGAAGGTCATATTGAAAATCGGCGAGCTGGAGCGGCATATTGATAGTTTATCAGAGCAGCTCGCTGTGGTTCGGCGTAACCCTTTTTGCTAGTGAGAACTCGCTAATCGCTCTGGCTACACTGCGCAAAAAGCAATTACGCCTGCACCCGATCGCTCGCAAGTATACGTTGACAGAATGTGATATTTATGTTATTATAGGCCATATGAAAAAACTTTTGGCCTTAGTGGCTTTTGTGTTTTTGTTCGCTTACGCTACCCCTGCCTCGGCTCACGAGGGCAGTGTTGATTTGACCAGTTCCAAAGTATCATGCAAAGGTGTGTCGCTTTACCAAGACGGCAGTTACAAAGTGAGCGGTCGTTGTGATGGATTGGTTTATCCATACGAAACTACCTATAACAAATACGTCCTGTGGGCCAAGACCAGTGCTCGTGGCGATATGGTTCGCGTGGGCGAGGTTGACCGGGGATATTTTGCTGGGAACGTAAGTACTCCTTTTGACGGGATGCAAATTACGGCCGAACAAGACAGTTTGGTCCGTAAACCAAGTGAGAAGTTGGTGGTAGAGGGTAGCGTCACCGTGTTTGACTTTGACAAATCCCAGACTACTGCTGCTCCTGCCACTACTCCGGCGCCTGCCACCAAAGGGACTACCGTGCAAAACGCCAATACGGCTACGACCGGCGCGACGGCTGGCACCGTGATAGGCAAGATCCTGACTTCTCTACTCGTCATCGTACTCGTAATTGTGGGCTTGGTGATCGGGGCTTCACTGATCTTCCGCTCACGCGGCTCGGTGAGTGCGTAACTTGCGTGGTGGCGTATACTGTGGTCATGACTCCAGGTTGTGTTTTTTGTGAAGGTGGGAAGTGTGGTTTCCGCAGGGCAAATCCAACATCTGCGGTTGTTCCCTCCAGAGCGGAGCTTCCCGAAGATGTTAATTGGGCAACCATGACGAATCCAGGTGTGGGGCTAAGGACGATTGTATTGTGTGAGGCGGCGAGTGATGCGGAACGTGAGGCGTGTGTGGAAGAAATGTCTTTGGCGGTGGCATAGGATTGGTTGTCGTGGTAAAATTCCTCCGTTATGGCAAATAAGTGTGATTTGTGTGGTAAAAAGCGAGACGTGGGACACAATGTGTCGCACGCGAAAAACCGGACCCAAAGGGTGCGGAAACCTAACTTACATGCCCACAGGATGCTGGTAGGGGAGACGAAACTCCGCCTTAAACTCTGCACCAAGTGCCTGCGCACGGTGAAAAGTACTGCTAAACCTGCTGTCGCAACTGTTTAATTCCCCGATAGTTATTGACTGTAGATATTATAGGGTTTGATGATATGATTTCGCCATGACTAGAATAACGGAAATGCAGGACAGAATTAATAATGCACAGATAAAGTCTGAGCAAAATTCGGCAAGGCTAAAACCAGAGACTTTCAGCGACGTTATGGCTCAATATAAAAGACCCATTGCTTTCCTGTGCGGTGTAGCAGGTTTTGTGGGATTGGGTTTTTGGATTGCGAACATAGTTCAGTAAGCTAATAATTTTTCCGCTATACTAGTAGGCATGCCCAGTTTGACGACTCTTTTGGTGACTATTCCACGCGAGACCGAGATTACGCCGGAATCGGCGGCCACTTTCCTCTCGACTTTCCCCTCTATTTTGCATAAATCGTGGTTTGATGTGTGGATCAAAGGAGAGCCCAAGCCGGTGATAGCGCTCGAGGTGGCTGTCTGGGAGCAAAAAATACGATTTTTGGTGACCTGCCAGAGCCACCTGACCCAGTTTGTGATCAGCCAGATCCAGTCAACTTATCCGCTGGCCATGATCACACCGATGGCCGATCCTCTGACCGGGTTTGCCGCGAGACTACAAGTGGGAGAGATGAGGCTGGCCTATGCCAGTTATTACCCGCTCAAGACTTGGGCCGATTTCCGCGATACCGACCCGATCAATTCTTATCTGTCGGTGCTTTCCAAGGCCGAGCCGGACGAGGTGATCTGGCTGTCATGGGTGCTTTCCGCGGCTCCAGGAGGGTGGGCGGACTCTGGGCGGGCAGCGATCGATCGTGGGCGTAGCATGGGTGGCACAGTCAACCAAAACAAACAATATATTGAACGGAGGGGCACTCTCCCCAATGCACGTGGGATTGAAGAGAAAATTACCCAAGCTGGTTTCTCGATCAACTTTCGGATTGGAGCTAGTAAAGCTAGTCGTTTGACTGAGCTAGCGGCGGTATTTGGCGTGTTTGCCAGACCAGACGGAAATCACTGGCAGTTAGCCAAGCCGATGCTGGGTGCAGAATCATGGAGGCGGAAGCTATTGGCCAGAGTCGGCGGGGGGAAGCGGATCGTTACGGCAGCGGAAGTGGCGACAGTCTGGCACCTGCCTAGTGACAAGGTGAAAATCCCCATGATTGTGTGGGGGCAAAACGTGTTTTCGGAGCCGCCGGAGAACCTGCCCATTGCCGAGGGTAAAACTGACGAGGAAAAGGCGAGTATCAACTTTTTTGCGCGGACTATTTTCAAAAATCGCGATCTGATTTTTGGGATCAAGGATACTGATAGGCGCCGCCACCTGTGGGCGGTGGGGAAGACAGGGACGGGGAAAAGTACCCTGATTGCCAACATGGCCATAGACGATTTGAAAAAGGGGCGAGGAGTGGCCATCATTGACCCGCACGGAGACCTGTCCGAGACGATCCTAGATTACATTCCAGCCAGCCGGATCAACGACGTGATTTACTTTAATCCCAACGACCGTGACCGGCCGGTAAGATTAAATATATTAGAGGTGAAGAACCCGGCGCAGCGCGAACTGATCGTGAGTGGAATCGTGGCCATTTTTAACAAGTTGTACGGTCATTCCTGGGGGCCACGACTCGAGTATATTTTGCGTAATTCCCTACTGGCGCTGTCGGAAACTCCGGGAGCTACCTTGGTGGACGTACCCAGGCTATTGACTGATCGCGATTTCCGCCACGGGATAACAGGCAAACTGAATGATGTAGTGATCCGGCGGTATTTTGACAACGAGTTTGACCGGATGCCGGAAAAACTACTACAAGAGTCTATTTCACCAATTCTGAACAAAGTGGGGCAGTTTGTGAGCTCGCCCTTAATCCGCGCCATTATCGAGCGGCCGCAATCTTCGATCGATATGGAAGAGATCATGAACGAGGGGAAGATTTTAATCGCCAATTTGAGCCAGGGTAAATTGGGCGAGGACAACGCGGCCTTGGTCGGAGCCATGCTGATCACCAAGTTCCAGCTGGCCGCCATGAACAGGGTAGAGAGACCGGAGGCGGAGCGGCGCGACTTTTATCTGTATGTAGACGAGTTCCAAAACTTTGCGACCACCAGTTTTATCAAAATTCTGTCGGAAGCGCGCAAATATAAACTGAATCTCATGATGGCCAACCAATATATGGCCCAGATCCCGATCGATGTGCAAAAGGCAATTCTTGGTAACGCAGGCTCTATTGTCAGTTTTACCATGGGGGCAGAGGATGCCAGGATACTGATGAAAGAATTTGGCGATGTATTTACGGATAAAGATCTGGTCAATCTGGAGAATTTCCAGATTGCGATCCGGCTGATGGTGGATTCGATGAGCGGGCGGGCATTTGTCGCTCGTACGCTACCACTACCAGCCAGTTCGAACCAAAATAGGGAGAAAGTGCTCAAGGTGAGCCGGGAGCGGTGGGGGAGATAGGGTATTGACACTTACGCCTTACTTTGGTATGTTTGCCTTACATGAATTACACCGTGACAGTGTCTAGCAAAAACCAAGTAACTATACCGGCAGAATTGTCTCGGAAGTGGGGCATAGTGAAGGGACATAAATTATCTTTGGTAGTAGAGGGCAAGAAGGCCATTTTGCAGCCGGCGGCAAATGTAGTGGATGAACTATATGGGTCGGTAAAGGTACCGGCTAGGTTTAGAGGCATGGAGATAGATGAAATGATAGAAAAAGCCAAGCAGGAGAATTTTGCGAGGAAGAGAGAATGATTTTTGTGGATACAAATTATTATATAAGGTTGTTGATCGGTGACGATGCAGATGGGGCTCGATTGGTTAGCCGACTGCTACTTGCTGCGGCAGAGGGTAAGACGGGGTTGGCAAGCGATGTGATTGTATTTTTTGAAGTATATTGGCTATTGAAAAGCTTCTATGGAAGTAAAAAAGAAATTCTCCGTAATCAGCTACGGCGACTACTGGACTTGAAAGTGAATTGGGAAAATAAGGAATGGCTTATAGCTGCTTTGGACAAAATGGCGAGGCTGAGCTATGACTTGGAAGATGCTTATCATTTGGTTTGGGCACAGGAAATGGGAGCAGAAAAATTGGCTACATTTGACAAGAAGTTGGTTAAAGAATGGAAATCTAGGTGAATAGGGAGAGGGGGAGAAACAGCTACTAAAGGTAATATTTAGTAAAATCTTTCCATAAAATTGCTTTGGGTCGTCCGGATAATTTGACCATGACAGGATCTAGGGATTCGAGTGAGAGTTGCAATTGGCCTTTTGTAGTGTCAGCCAATGTCCAGACCTTTTCGTAACCGGCGAGGGCGCGGACTAGGTCTGGCAAGATGTTGGCAGTGCGGTCTGGGTGGTGAATGAGGCGAAGGCGGATCAGCTCATTTTGCGTTTCGTTAATTGAAATTGGTTGATTGGCCAGAAGTTTTTGAAGCACGGGCCATTCCAGATACCCAGACTTCCGGGTGAGTTTGTGGGTGAAAATCAATTCATCGGCGCGCCAGCGATTCGGTAAGTCAGCAGGTCGGTTTGTCAGTTTGTCGGTGAACCAGCTCAGGAATAAATTGGCGCCTTTTGCAAAAAGTCGGTTCAGTAAGATAGGAGTAGTGTCGGTGGGGAGGATGGGTTCCTCGATCTGTGCCACAATTTCGCCATTGTCGATGCCGGTACCGATGCGAAAAATGGTGATGCCGGTGGTTTTATCGCCCATGGCTAGGGCGTAGGGGACGGGCGCGACGTTGCGGTATTGGGGGAGGAGGGAGGGGTGGAGATTGTACAGGTGGCCGTGGGGGAAAAGTGAGATAAGTTCGGGAGGAAAAAGATGGGGAAAGGAGGCGGTGAGGCCAAGGGGAGACAGCGACCGAGGATTAGAGAGGAGGTCGGAGTAGGTAATGACAGGTAAGTTGAGTTCATGGGCTAGTGACTCGACCGGATTGGGGGGAGATTTGAGATCGGTGACCACGGCTAATATCTGGAGTTTATCGCTTACAGCCAGCTGCTTTAACACTACCACGCTATATTGGTCGGAGCCGAAAAAAGTAATAGGTTGCATGAGGAGGATTATAACGCGCTATTTTAATTGTCGCTTGGCTTGGTTGGCTTTGATTTGGTCGGTGATCTCGTTTAATTTTTCGATCAAGCCGCTGATAGGATGGGGAGCGCGGGCAGCGAGTGCGTCATCTAATTGACGGAGTGAAAGGATGAGCTCATCACCGAGCGAGGCCAAACCATCGAGTTGATGGGAGATCTTGAGTGCTTCGTGATAGCCGGCAAGATTGATTGCTTCATAATCTTGTGCATGCAACTCCTCTGTGTGCTCCTGGATCCCGAGTATGGCGGCTTCGGCAATCAGCCATTCCTGGCCAGCATGGTTGGAGCGGGACATAAATGAGTCGAAATGTTCTTTGGCTAGAGTTTTGAAGGACATAGTTTATTCTTTATTCATTTAAGTTAATTTTGGCAAACCACCCCGATTCTTGTACCACGTATTGGATTGATGGCCAAATCATATCAAGTACTTTAGTGGTCATAGGGGTTAAAACTGGAAAGGTATTGATCCCTAAATTGGACAAAGTACCACGGTGTCGGTTTTCCCCAGTCAATATTACGGCACTTGCGGATGTCTCTAAATTATCCATTACTTTGGCCAGCGGACGTAAGTGAGGGTGCCATGCTTTTACCATATTTCTACGCATTTTTTTATCCAGGCCATTTTCCCGAAATTGTAATTCGAGTGTTTCAAAGAGACTCTCCCAATCAAATCCAACTGTATCGGGATGTCCGTACAAGATGGAGAAGAGGATGTTTGGTTTAGAATTTATTTGATTATTTGATCCAAAATCTAGATAGCCAATAGCTAGCCTTGGGTATTTAATAGCAGTAAGCCATACAGGGCGAAAACTTTTGTGGCGGAGCACGCCTATCACGTCAAAGTTACCGTCTGGGCGCTCAGTAAAACTAGCTGTTTGACAAAGTGTGCGGAAATCAGCGGCTTCTGACATTGGTAAAACAGTGGCAAATTGCTCGTGAGGTAGGACTTCTTTCCAATACCTTGGTACTGTTACTAATGGGCTACGTTCGATACCTGTCACAAGTTGGGGATGCTGGCCTGTTTCACTGCACGATAAAACTCTCCCGTTTAAAGGAGATAGTTGAATTTTTGGTAGGTATGTTTCAGTAGGCATCATAGTTCGTTTCAGGTCCCAAAGTATTTGGGAACTAAAACGAACCGGGAAAAGAGGGCCAGAATAACTGGCTAACAGCTTGCGCTGCCCTCTCTTCCCGTTTGAAACGTGCCGTATCCGACACCACGTCCTCTCCCGCTCTCGCAGGTCGGTAGGTGGTGCCGGATATGCTCGGCACGTCCGTCTTTCGACGGGCACCAGGTATATCCCCTGGAGGTGCCCGTCTAGGACGATAGAACGAAGGAAACGTTTTCATGTGCGCACCTAGCTTAGGCTAGTTTTTTTGCCTTTCGAGCTTGATTCGAGATTTTTCTTCCTCGACTTCTAACTCGAATTCGGCAGCTTGGCGCACAAGCTCTGCACGGGTAGGGTGCTTCTTGATCCAATCCTTGGCCACAAGCCCTTTTTCAAAGGTCTTTTGCAGTTTTACAGCTGTGGCCCAGGTTTGGCCTGGATGGCGTAAAAATTCGACCTCTAGCGTTTCGCGGCCTGCGTCGAACTTCACAGTCATCTTTCCGGGACCGTCCCAGAGTTTTTTCTTGTCGCGGGGCTTCCAGAAGCTAACTACGTTCCAGAAATTTTGCCACGCTCTCACGATGTCTGTTGGCCAGTAATATTGAAAATCTGGTCTAGGCGCGACCAGAATGTCTTTAGCAGACATCGATTCTTCGTCGTTGCCGGCATGCTTGGCTGCCCATCTTGGCGATCTTTCAAGTAAAACACCGGAAGCTGGGTGCCAATAGACATGCTGCGCGAAGGCTACCGTCCACGGTAGGTGCCCTAATAGCATTGACCAGATCCAGTTAACCTGGGTCCATTGGATTTTTCCTTCGGCATCATGAAGAACCTGCAACGATTCAACGATCCACTCCTGGGCTTCTTCGTGAGAAGATGGTTCATGAACTCTTTCAGCCAGGATTTTGTCGAGTTCGTCTGGATGACTAGGGGTGATCATGGATCACCTCTACATCTTGGACTTGGTGGCCTTGCCTCCGCCATCCGACTTAAAGATCCTCTTCCAGATCACGCCAGTTACGAGCGCGCCGATCATGAAAAAGGCGCTGTAGAAGCAGGCCAGACTCTCGACGAAAGGCCAGCTAAGAATCTGGTACATGATCAACCATAGCAAAGGCCCACTGGCTATGATAGCCCAGGGGGTGAGGGGATGATGCTTCCAGTCTTTGGTTGCCGGTGCCTTCGCGAGAGATTTCTTGGCTGCCAAAGAGACATTGACGTCTCGACTACCTTCACGCTGTTGCCCCAGGCGGGCGGCGGCAATCTGCTCTTCGCGGCCGTGGCTGACCACATTCTCGAGTTGTGCAAGGGCTGCAGCTTTGCCATTGAATGCGTCCTCGAGCAATTGGTGGCTTTTTTGCCACATTGCAGTTTTCGAATCCATTTTGATTCTCCTTTTCAGGTTGAGAGGCGGTCCTGTAGAAGCGATCGCCTCTCGGTGGGTGACCACTGGCTTACGCCTATGGCCACAGAAGGGTTTGCCCGACAAGGCTTTCTGCGAAGAGTCCGAATTTGTCGGGGAACAACTGCTCGAGCACGGCTGCCGGAACCTGGATCTCCAGGTTATTGAAGAAGACCGGCTCGGAGCCCTTGAGCGTAGCACAGTGGCAGCTGCCGCCGCGATCATCGATCATGATCACGGTCCACTGCGTGGACTGCATTATCCCACCCATGTTGGCGAGCCAAGCGTCCGGCGCTTGCTCAAGGGTGGTATTCGCGTAGCTAGACGCGAATGTAATCATCGCCGAGCTGTTCGCCGTGCAGCCTTGGGTCAGGCTGGCGTAGCCATTCGTCGTCAAAGACGACGTTTCGGCTGCCAAAGCCAGACAGGAGTTGTGATACGCGCCAGCGTTGGCTGTCCAGGTCGCCATGTCGGTCGCGTTACCAGACATCGCAGTTTCCTGCGCTGCGAAAAAGGCCTGGACGATCTCGCCCATGTCCTTAACCTTCTCACGAAGGTCGAGGTAGGGGAGGTAGGTTCGCGACTCATTTGGCCACTTGGCTTGAATCAGATCGAGCTGCTGACCAGCAAACTGCGTATTCTTGCTGGCCACCCAGTCAGTGAGAACGGCTGAGACCGCGTCGATCATTTCCTGCGGGTACACCACCTCAGTGGGCACTACTGCGGGCGGTTCAGTAGGTGCTTCGGTGGGCTCATCCGAAGGTACGGGTGTCCCGTCAGTGGGGAGTTCGGGCAGGGGATTGCCCTGGACGTCGACTTCTGTCTTTTTACGGACGTCCGTGTTCCACCACGTGCGAAACACTGTTCCAGCCCCAGGGCATGGGTCCAGGTTTTTCCACGAGCAGTAGATATCGTCGATGAATCCACCGCCGCTTTCACCTGAGTCCCCGATGATTTTTCCGGCGCCTGTGTTCTGAAGCCCATTCATGAACACGCTTACCATGATACAGGCACCGAGCAGGATAGGTATGGCGTACAGGAAAAGCACTGTACTGTTTATGCCATGCCTTGCCTTGTCAATGACATTGTTGGTATCTGAATCTGACATCTTGATCTCCTTTAGAAATATCGGATCGGATCTTGAGGACAAACCACATTACTGAGGGTTACCTCCTTGCTCTGCTGGTGTAACCCAGCAAGGGCGAGCAGCAAAAGCCCAGCTGATGACACAGCTGTTGACTTCCACTCTTCCCCAAAACTGTTGCATCTTGAGGGTGGTGTCTGGATTTCCCCGCTTTTGTCTAGCTATCTCGACTAGGTGCTCCAAAGGAGTCATCTTTAACTCGGTCGAGTACAACACATAGAAAGTATCTTCTTCCCCCATATTTTCCATGGCCTCTGATACGGTGACAGTGGTTTGCACCATAGTCTTTGTGACAGTAGGCATGGTGGTAGGGAGATCGCCTAGCTCGGCAAGCCGATCACTGGCGATTGCCCATTCCAACTCTGCATCGCCTGGATTGTAACGCATCACTGCGTTACGACGTTTTTCGAGCAGAGTCGATCCACGATAAGACCACGCGAGGTGCGCAGCCTTGAACATCGCGGAGCTTCGCTCGTCGTTCCAGGGATCGAACATAAAGTTCGGATCCTGAACGAGGTCCCAGGCGAAGATTTGGATTGAGGATGGGAGGCCTTGAGACCGACCAATGCAGGTAGCCTTGCTACCGTAAACATTGATGTGGTCGCCAAGAGCGGGTTCGTAGACTCCGTTGCCATTCACGTCGGTGATGGCTGTGGGGTAACGTTCCCGCATGCCTTCTTGTATCAAAATGTCCCAGATCGGGACAAGTTGAGCCATCTTTTCAGCACCCCAACGTGATTCGGCGGAAGACTCCACGGGGGAGTAACCCATCACGCCGGGCTGGGTGGGATCGTAAAAGGCAAAGTCCCGATCTGTACTTTCGGTGGCGTCGATGCTCAACAAAGTGAGCAAGTCCACCTTGGTGCAGAGTTCAGGTGAGCCCTCGGGGACTATCTTCCCAGCCTCTGTGTCTGACCAGCAGATACTGCTAGCTTCCACGTTGGCGAGGAGATTGTCCTTTCCGATCCCGTGAACTTCTCCCCAGGCGATTAACGCCTCATCACCGGTAAGGGTGATGGTTTCTTCGACCACTTGTTGTGTTTCTGGGGTGGCCGAGGAAGTTTGGGGAGGGAGAGGTGGTTTACGAGTCTCGTATGGAGGAGGTCCGATGACCACAACGACTGCCAGCAGCATAACAACTTGGGGAATAGTGCTGAAAACGTATTTCCAGCGACCTTTGACCAAGTGCCATCCTGCCCAGGATATAGCCAATCCAACCATGCCAAAGGCAATAAAGAAGTAGAGGTCGCCCACTACTTTTTCGTCGCCTAGGGCGATGGTGATCGGTCGATCGTCGGTGACGATCTCACTAAGTACTTCAAGACCAGAAGTGACTTTGATTTCACTATCTGTAAAGAAGCCTTGTGGCAAAATGTCACCTTGCTCGACCCAGATCTGCAATCCTTGGCTGTTGTCGCCAAAGATCGCCAGGTCCACATTCGTGGGATTCGTGATGGTCACGGTGGTCCCAGAGATGGTGACCTGCAGTCCGTTTTTCCCGTTCAGTATCTGAACGAGTTGGACTTGGACTCCGGGGTCGATGATTTCCAGTTGGACTGTCGAGTTGGCTTCTACCGGCAAGCGGTTCTCGTTTGTTGCGAGGACTGTTGCCAAGCTTTCACCGTTTTCGACAGGTGCTGGCGAGTCTGGGGGGATACGCAGGACGATGGTGATGCCATGGCCAGTTTTATTGCTTTCATTGGCTGTAGGCCACCACTGTGTCCAAACTATCTCCCCAGCCGCAACCGCGTATAGCGGGACGTAGCGGGCGCGGTAATCGCGTCCGTTGTGCCGCTTCTGGTTGCCGGCAGGATTGGCTTCACCGTAGGGAAAGCCAACTTCGACCATTACGTCCAGTGGGTTTACCCAGCCTGGATGTAGGAATGGATCAGGGTCGATCCAGTCCCAGTAAAGGTCGGAATTTAACCTACTCTCCTGAATTAGGGGAGGGTAGATACTGCAGGCAAAATGGAGATGTGGAACCGTGTGTGGATCATCATAGGTCCATCCAGATCCATAACCAGTATCTCCGCTGGTTGCTAACATTTGTCCCTTTTCTACCCATACACCAGGTTCGATACCTTGGGTGGGACCGCCAGTGTGCGCATAGTAGCAGTAGATGCTACCATCCGGGATTGGGGATTGAAGAGCGAGACCAATCGAGTTGGTCGTTGTTGCGATCAGCAGGGCTAGGAGTAATGCCCCGTTGATGCGCCGAAGCATATTGCTTTTGGCGGCCATGGGGCCACTCCTATGGGATTGCCTTCAGGCGACTTGGGGAGGCCTGAATTTTTGACGACATTTCTTGCTAAATGTAACCACCCAAAAAACGAGGTGAATCGTTCCCTAAGTGGTTACATCTAGCGTAAGGAGAATTTTTGTTTCCTTCGTTCACTTGTTAAGGTGCTCTGCTTTCGCAATCGTGCACCCGCAAGCGGGGCAGACTGCTTTCGCAGTAGGGCAGTAATAGGTACACAAGCGCCAAAAAGACACCACGCAAAGTGGGCCTGCGAATATGTAACTATTGTGTAGAATTATACACCTGGTAGTCAAGTTATAGGGTTGTATATAGAAATGATAAAATATAAGCTATGACCGAAGAGGAGAAGAGGACTTTGGCCATCGAAAATTACGGACAGTATGAAGTTGAAACGATCATGGACATGCTGTGGATGGCGAAGAATACATTGGAGAGGTCACAAAGAGAGGGTGCGGATGATATGGTTGTGAATGGGTTCGCTATGAAAGTTGAGCAGTTGCAAATAGTATGGGATGCAAAATCTGGGAAATGCGGCTAGTTATCATTTGATTATGTTTGTTCGTATATATTAACTGACTTGACAAGGTGCGGCGGGGTTAAAACGGCGACCGCGACAGTATACTGTGAGAACTGTTAAATTTCCCCCTTTACGTTCGACTTCTTCGATAGCTATCGAGTGGAATGTAGGTTTAATTGTATTACCATCGTATGCTCGGCAGTTATGCCGACAATCCAGATCTTCTGTCATGGGGCTTTGAGTTAGCTCGGCGTACTGCATGAGATAACAGCTATAAGTTGCGAGTGTCTCTGGCGAAATCTCCAACCCGGCGTATAAGAATTTGGGAGAATTGGGGTCGTTGAATTGAGAAAGCCGTTCGAAATGACTGGATCCGACTTTTAGCATAAGAGATATGATTAAGTAATAACTTGTAGAGATTGGTTTGCTTGGGTAATAGAATTTTTTAGTTCGTCGGAGAAAGTTTGAAGTACCGGTAGGATGACTTGGGCCTGTCTATCACTCTCAAAATCTGTTCTGAACATAAGCATAAATTATAAGCTACTTGTCAAGGGTCAAGGTGTATGATTAGGATAAATTACCACTTGACCACACTGGCGGGATCTTCCACTTTTACGAACTGGTCCTTTTCTTGATCTAGGAAATAGAGGGGTAGTTGATCACGGAGAGTGTAGTCGGTGAAAAGCACTCCTTCCAGGTGGTCGTACTCGTGCATAAAGAGGCGGGCGGGGAAACTGGTAAGAGTCTTGGAAAAGGTCTCGCCATGCTCGTCCATGGCGTTGATTTTGATTTTTTTGGGTCGTTTCACTGGGCCGTAGAGCCAGGGAATGCTTAAGCAACCTTCCAGCGTGGGACGGTCGGGAGTACCGCCGAGAGTGGTTTCTTCACTGATGTCCAACACTTGGGGGTTGAGATAAACCCGGATGCGTTTGTCCAAAAAGGTCACAAAACCGCGGAGGTTGACGCCGATTTGGGGGAAACTGAGGCCGACTCCCTCGGGATTGTGGGCGGCTTTCATGGTGTCGATCAGGTCATGGACCTGGGTGAGGACAGTCTGATCCAGCCGAGCAACCGGGTCCGATTTGCGGCGTAAAATTTCGTTTGGGACGGTGAGAATGGGTTGCATGCGGGAATTATAGCAAAATAGCTTGCCAATTGGGATAAAATTGTATTATGTTGCGTAGTACAAATGAAGTAAGTGGGGAAATTCGGTTGGACTGGGTCACGGGATCAGGTATGTTTTTTCTTAACGATGATACGATAGATCCTATACAGCAAGCGAGGTTTTTGGACGCAGTAAGAATGGCACGCGCTAATTGTGAAGTAATCAGTGAAACGAGTTGGAACAATGGACTGGTGTTGCTGTTTACTTCCAAAATTTTGTCCGATGCGTCAATTGGATGATGAGTACTGGTTTATTTTTTCTTTGAGTGTGGGGGAGTAGGTAGCAAGGTGGGACTGGGCATCACGTAGGAGGGCGGGGAGTTTGTCTAGTTGCTTGTCCTGTTCGTACAGGAGGGTGAGGGCATAGTAGGCGGTCTCGTAGTTGGGTTTGAGCTGGATAGCATTGAGCAATTGTTTTTCGGCGCTGCCGAGATCACCCAGTCGGGTGTAGACAAGACCAAGGTTATAAGCGAGTTTGGGGTCGGTGGGGGCGAGCGTGCGGGCGGCGGCTAGCTCGACGGCGGCATTTTGGTTGTACTCCGGTTTGGTTTGGGCCAGGGTGAGATAAATTTTGGCACGGGATTTGTAAAAGTTGAGGTGGTATTTATTCAATACTCGATTGGTATCGGCGGCGCTCAGGGCGTTGTCAACTTGACCAAGAGAGGCGTAGGTTTCGCCAAGGGTGGATTCAAAAAGGTCGAGACCGGGACGGAGGGTAGCCGCTTTTTGTAACAGCGGGAGGGCAGTTTCGGGATGATTGTTATCTAGGTAGGCTTTGCCGCGCGCGTAATCGTAGTCAGCGAGCCAAAGAGTGGCGGGATAGAGCAAAATAAGGCCGAAAATCAGGTAGTGGAGGGCGGTGGCGGGTAAGTTGGTACCGGACTTGGGGGAGCCAGTCTGTGATGTTGAGGCAGCGGCGGCCAGCAAAGTCGTAAGCAAATAAACCGGGATCACGGAAAAGCCAAAAAAATTGGTGACGGTAAAGGTGACGATACTTGCACCCACAACAGGGAGATAATGACGCAGTAGGTTGGTTTGGTCCTCGCTCACTTTTTTAGATTTGGGTAGACGACGGAGACTGACGGCAAACATAGCCAAGTGAAAAGAGAGGTAGGCAATCAGGCCGATAAGGCCTACGCCGGCAGCGATATTAAGATATTCGTTGTGAGCCTTGTTGTAAAGGAAATCCCACTCACTTGTCTGGTTGTGAGCAGTGGGTCTTTCCCAGTAGTAAGTATAGGCAAAAGTTTCGGGGCCGGTACCTAGGAGAGGATGCTTGACGATCAAGCGTAGTGCGCCAGTCCAGACAATTTTGCGGATGTCGCCGCTCTCGGTCCCGCCGTTCTCTAGGACAGTGCCATTAGGAGTAGTTATAGCAGCTGGCGGCGTGGGAGCAGGGCGGGTAACTAGTTCGGTGAGCTTGGGGGTAAAGGGAGTGCCAATGACCAAGAGGATAGAGAATAAGAGTAAGGAGAATTGGAGGAGGGAGGTTTTAATTTTGGGGAAAGAGAACTGCCGCATCAAAAGTAGCCAGTAAGTGAAGTAACCGAGCCCAAACGCAATTAGGCCCGAGCGAGAGCGGGTAAAAAGGAGCGCGATAAGTAGAGGTGAGAAAGAGAAAAGGGAATAAGGAGAAGTAAACTTTTTGGAGTGATGTAGATACAAAACCAAAAAGAGATTGGGGAGCAAATAGGCAGCGAGCCAATTGGGCTGGCCGAGGGTAGAGAAGACCCGATTTTGTACGTCCTGAATCCACAGATTTTTATCGATACCAAAGCGCTCCAAGACAGCGTATACGCTAATGATAATAGTCGTATATACAGATATTTTGATTAGTTTTTGGGTACTTTTATGGTCCAGCCATTTTGTCGCGGCAAAGTAAATAATTGTGTAACAAATAGTGGTAAGTAGTCCTTGGTGATAACGGCTATAGTATCCCCAAAAAGACGTGTAGGGGTGGATGGAGAAAATGGTTGCCAAAGTTTGGGTAGCGAGGACGGCGAGGACGGCATAACTAATGGGGTTGGAAGTGAAAAATTGATAATCCTTGGTTTGATAGATGTGAATGATCCAGGCGACGGTGATGATCAGGGTACCGGATAACAAGAGGATAAACTTGGGGAACTCGAAGAGCTCGCTGTTGAGGGTGGTAAATACCAGGGGGACGAGGGAGGTGAGGAGGTAGAGGGTGGTGACGATGATCGATTGCATGAATTAAGTATAACAGTAAGATAACTCGCTCGAGTTCGGTGTACCGTCTCCTAGAAAAACCGGTAATAAATTTCTGGTGAAATTTTTACCTATATACTCGCGCCAGTCGCGCTGCGTAGAATTTTTTCTTGGAGAGATACACCTGCACTCTGTGCGCGTAATGAATGATATAAATTGATGCTATATGACCGTGTAAAATGACTATAAGTTACCAGGTGTGATAAGATGTGGGACGTATGCTGAACGCACTTTTGGGATTGTTTTCGCAGGACATGGGGATAGATTTGGGGACGGCGAACACCCTGGTATTCGTCAAAAATAAGGGCATTTTGATCCGGGAACCTAGCTACGTGGCGCGACACAAGAAGTCTGGCGCGGTGCTAGCCATCGGGAGCGAAGCTAAGCTGATGGCGGGGAAAACACCGGAGGCGATCGAGGCCATCCGGCCACTGCGTGACGGGGTGATTGCCGACTACGACGGGGCCGAGGCGATGCTTGATTACTATATCAAACAGGTACATGAGCACTCACCGTGGATTGCTAAGGTGCCAAGACCCCGCGTGATCATCGGCATCCCGTCGGGAGTGACCGAAGTCGAACGGAGGGCAGTACAAAGTGCGGCGATTGCGGCCGGGGCGCGCGAGGCGTATTTGGTAGAGGAGCCGATGGCGGCGGCGATCGGCGCGGGACTACCGATTGATGAGCCGCGCGGGCAAATGATTATCGATATCGGCGGCGGGACCACGGAAATTGCAATTTTGTCGCTCGGTGGAATCGTGCTCAACAAATCATTGCGAATTGCGGGAGACGAGCTGACCGAGGCGATCATCCACTTTGCCCGGGTGAAGTACGGATTACTACTAGGGGAAGCAACCGCCGAGGAAGTGAAGATAACCATCGGCAGTGCTACGGCTGCGGAGAAAGAAACTCAAATCGTGGTGCGAGGGAGAGATCTCGGATCAGGGCTGCCCAAATCCATGAAGTTTAACGGGAGCGAGATCCGCGAGGCACTAGCTCCGACATTGCAGACGATAGTCCGGGGAGTGATGGATGTACTGGAGGAGACCCCACCCGAGCTGGTGGCGGACATTATCCAAGGCGGGATCACCATGGCCGGAGGGGGGAGTTTGATTATGGGAATAGATAAAATGATAGCCGAGTCGACGCGCATGCCGGTGTGGATTACGGATGAACCCATGGCGGCGGTAGTGAGGGGGTGCGGTAAGCTTTTGACGGATGAAAAACTATTGAAAAAGGTCAAAGTTGGGGCGCGGAACCGGTATTGACAATCGTCTAACATTCGACTAATTTTCGTCTATTTTTGTCAGAAAATGTCAGGAAAAGTTAGATATAGTGTTATAGGATGCGAGCATGACGATAAGACCTGGCGAAAATTTT
>CAZBFT010000004.1:10500-21338 GCA_964491465.1 uncultured Pseudomonadales bacterium | reverse complement strand
AGAAAGTGCGGAGGGGATTGTCGGCCGGGAGAGTACAGAGTGTGGCGGTACGATTGATAGTGGAAAAAGAGCGGGATATCCAAAAGTTTGTGCCGGAAGAGTACTGGGAGATATTGGTACAACTCAAATCTCAAATTTCAAATCTCAAAACCACAACTGAAAGCTTACTAACTGTTGAACTAGTTAAGATAGATGGGAAAACGGCCAAGATTAACAATGGTGAGCAGGCCAAACAAATCGTTAGTGATTTGGAGCAGGCACAATATATCGTATCGGACGTGACACAAGAAGAGCAGACCAGCTCGCCGTTCCCGCCGTTTACGACATCACTATTGCAGCGGGCAGGGAGCAACGTCTACGGGTGGAGTGCCAAAATGACCATGCAGATTGCCCAGTCGTTGTACGAGCAGGGATTGATTACTTACCACCGTACGGACTCATTTAACCTCGCAGCCGAAGCAGTGGCCATGGCGCGGGACTATATCGTTAAAACTTACGGGAACGATTATGTGCCGGCAACCCCCAGAGTATACAAAACCAAAGCAGCCAGCGCGCAAGAAGCGCACGAAGCAATCCGGCCGACGGATGCGGCGCGACGGGGGGATGATTTGACTGCGGTGGGGATGACTAGCCGCCACCAAAAACTGTACGAGTTGATCCGCAGCCGGTTCCTCCAATGCCAAATGAGCGACGCTAGGTTTGATAAGTCAACAATACTCGTTGTCACGTCAGCACGTCCGCACGTTTACACGCTCAAAGCGGAGGGAAAGCGGTTAATTTTTGACGGTTATTTGAAGTTAGGTAAAAGTGCCGAGGATGTGTTTTTGCCGCAAGTTGTTTCTGGGGAGGCACTTTTGCTAGTAAAAGTGGATCCAGCGCAAAAGTTTACCCAGCCGCCGGCTCGCTATAGCGAGGCCGGACTAATCAAAGAACTGGAAAAGCGAGGGATCGGCAGGCCTAGTACCTACGCTGCGATCATCACCACGATCCAGGACCGAGGCTACGTGATCAAAGAGGAGAAAAGATTCCATCCCACAGCGATTGGCGAGGCGGTAGTGGACTTTTTGGTGACTAATTTTGGTAACGTGATGGCGTACGAGTTTACCGCCAAAATGGAGAATGACTTGGACGAGATCGCTGAGGGGAAAAAGCAGTGGGTGCCGACGGTGCGGGAGTTTTGGGATCCCTTTAACGAACAAGTAAAAAAAGTGGAGGTCCAAGGTGAGAGGGTAAAAGTGAAAGTGGAAACAACGGGCGAGGTGTGCCCGGAATGCAAAGAGGGAGAGGTGGTAGTGAGGACGGGGAAGTTTGGCAAGTTCCTATCCTGCTCTAGATACCCGGACTGTAAATACACCAAGCCGTATGTGGAGTATGTGAATGGGTATCTGTGTCCGGAGGATGGCGGGCGGGTGCGGCAGATGAAGAGCAAGAAGGGCGCGAAGTTTTACGGGTGCGAAAATTTCCCCACCTGCAAATGGGCGGCGTGGAAATTGCCGGCAAAGAAAGAATAGTTAACTAATAATTTTTCCTCTTGTGCTTAAATTTTGATAAGCACTGCCACCGCACCGATTACAATCAACTTGGTTATGACCACCGTGGCCATCTTGTAAGCCAGTACTACACCCTGCATCTTCATCATAACATGCGGCGCAGTCTATGAGTCCTAAGACGACGTGAGAACCTACAGTAACATACCCATTACAGCCAGCGGCTTCGCAGCGAAGTGAAATGCGTCTGTGATCAACGCTACCTATCTTTAGGCTAGCTAGATCTATTGAGCCTCCGCTTTGGTTTAGTTTTTGTTTAAGACAACTGCTAGGACAAGGACCAGGTCTTTCTTTTCCACAGAACATTCCGACTGTTACTTTATCAGCATGAGTAAGGGTAAGCGGCATAAGATTGAGTTTTCAATTCTATGTATATAATGTGTATAGATTAGCATTTTTTAAATTAGTGTCAAGCTATGGGCTGGTGTTCCACTTTGTCGTATTGCCAAAAAGAACAATTTTCGGGTAGGATGGAGCACACATGAAGGTCATAAAACGTAATGACAAAGAAGAGGTGCTAGAGGTAGAGAAGATTGCCGATTCAATCTTTCTGGCGGCACAAGACGTGGGTGGCACAGACGACAAATTGGCGAAAAAATTGGCAGGGGAGGTGGTTGAGCGAATTGAAAAACACTACGGGCGGATCAAAAAGGTGGCGAGTGCCGAGATCGGCGACATGGTGGAGCGGGTGCTATTGGAGCACACCCACTATAAAACGGCCAAGGCCTACATTCTAAACCGCGAAAAGAAACGGCAAGTGGAACAGGCCAAACGGGCGCTCGGGGTCAACGACGACGTGGGATTGTCACTCAACGCTCTCACAGTAGCGAAGGAGAAATATTTGCTTAAGGACAGCGAGGGCGAAGCAAAAGAGACGGTGGGGGGGATGTTTGATCGTACGGCCAAGTTTTTGGCAAGTGCAGAAAAAGCCAAGGAGCGAAAAAAGTGGGAAGCAGAGTTTGCGACGGTGATGAGGGAGCAGCGGTTTATCCCTGGTGGGCGGACATTGGCCAATAGCGGCACGGCAAACAACCAGTTGGCCAACTGTTTTGTGATGCCGATGCCGGACGACATCGAGGGAATTTTTGAATCACTGAAAGAAAGTTCGATCTTAAAAAAGTATGGGGGAGGGGTGGGCTTTACCTTTGGACATGTAAGACCCAAAGATGACAAGGTAAGTACTACGAGCGGGGCAGCGTGTGGACCGGTGGCACTAATGCAGTTGGTGAATGACGCCAGCGATATTTACCTGCAAGCGGGGAAAAGGCGGAGCGGCAATATGGTGACATTGCCGGTATCTCACCCAGACATCATTGACTTTATCCATTGCAAAGAGAGTGGGTACAACCTACCACACATTAACTACTCGATCGCGGTCACCCACAAATTTATGGAAGCGGCAAGGAAAGAGCAAGAATGGGAACTAGTAAACCCACGCAACGGGGCGATCACTGCCCGCATTTCGGCTCGGGGTATCTTGGAAGAGGCGGCACGGATGGCGTGGAGAAACGGAGATCCGGGTTTGATTTTTAGTGACGAGATAAATAAATATAATCCGACCCCGCACGTGGGGGTGCTCGAGACCGTGAATCTGTGCGGCGAACAACCGCTTTTGTCATACGAAGCGTGTAACCTGGGAAGTATAAACTTGGCGACGCACGTGACAGGGATCAATGGCGATAGTAAGGTGGATTGGAAAAAATTGGAAGCGACTATCGGTACAGCGGTAAGAATGCTGGACAATGTGGTAACGGTGTGCGGCTACCCGCTCACCAAAGTAGCGGATACCGTTCACGGCAATCGCAAGATCGGATTGGGTGTAATGGGTTGGGCGGATATGCTGGTCAAACTGCATATTCCCTACAACTCCAAAGCAGCTTTCCAGTTGGCGGAGAAAGTGATGGCGTTTGTGCAAAAGCATGGATGGGAGACATCGGCAGCGCTCGGCAAAGAGAAAGGCAGCTTCCCCAATTTCAAAGGGAGTATTTGGCAAGAACGAGGATACAAATATTTCCGCAACGCGACTGTTACGACGATTGCACCAACCGGGACCATTAGCATGATGGCGGGCGCAAGTAGCGGCATTGAGCCACTATTTGCCTTGGCTTATTACCGCAAGAGTATGGGGCAGTACAATCTGCCCGAGGTGAACGCTGACCTCGTGCGAGGGATCAAACACGTGAACGGGCTTTACTCCACCGAGCTAATGGATGAGATCGCGCGGAAAGGCAGTATCCAGCATTTATCCCAGATCCCCGAGCAGATTCGCGAAGTGTTTGTGACGGCGATGGACATCGCGGCAGACGAACATGTACGGATGCTCGCGGCTTTCCAAAAATATACTGACAACGCGGTGAGTAAAACCATCAACTTGCCAAATAGTGCGACGGTGGATGATGTGCTGGCCGTCTTTTACTTGGCTGATGAGCTAAATTGTAAGGGGATTACGGTATATAGAGACGGGAGTCGGGAGGTGCAGGTACTGAATGTCGGCAAATCAGCGAGTCAGCAAGTCGGCAAATCAGCAAGTCAGCAAGTCAGTGTGTCAGCAAGACAGAAGGAGTCGGTGATTGGGGTGGAATGCCCCAACTGCGGAGGGAAATTGGTAAAAGAAGAGGGGTGCAGTAAATGCTACGGGTGCGGGTTTGCGGTGTGCGGATAAGTGACTTTTTGCGATAATTAACAATAATTTTCGATAATCTAACTCATGTCGCTAAGCATTGCTGTAGCGACACATCGTGCCGAACACCCAGCTTCAACACAAGTAAGAATCGCTTGCCAATGATGTAGATTGAATGGTTCGGAAACTAGCATATCTCCTGAGTGTGCTACGCCAGCCTCTGACATGTGGGGCGCTACAGCAGCAAGTTTTTCTTTTAGATAGAATGGCAAAGGCATATCGTTGCCATTAGCTGCCCTGATAGGTGGTCTAGTAATGTATACGCTGGGGATCTGCGTCATGGTTTAATTCTACCAATAGAGTCAAGACATGGTTTGATCCAGTGGGAAGGGAAGCGAGTGTTTGATATCATGAGTGGATGAAGAAAGCAGTAAAACCGATCGAGAACTGGCCCAAGCTTTATCATGATATTTTGAAAGTGAAGGATCCGAGTAACCACGTGGGGATTTGTACGCTTTGGACCGAGCGGGGGGTGGTAGAGAAAATTGTAGATAAACTGCCATACAACGTGATTGGGAACTTGTATAGCGCCCAGGGTATCAACGCCATGATCCGCAACGTGATGGCCAACCCGAATATCCGCACCATTGTGATCTGGGGGAGCGAGATGAGTTTGTCGGGGCACTCACTTCTGTCTTTTATGAAAAATGGGATCGACGAAAAGCGGAAAATCATCAAGGGGCGGGGAGAGATCGAGGCCGAAATTCCGGACGAGGTGGTGGCCGAGTTCCGCAGTAAAATTGAGATCGTAGATTTGCGGGGGCGCACCAAGGATGAGCTGATAGCGAAAGTGGAAGAGTTGTCTAAAACCAAGAAAGAGCCGTTTAGCAATAAAATCCGCGAGTTCCCCAAAACGGAACCCAAAGTGGAGGTACTGCCGAGTGAGCAGACCGGCTTTTATGTCCACGGTAAGACGGTAGCCCAAACTTGGCTTAAACTACTCAACGAAATTTATAAGTACGGCCGGCCCAAACATACCCGCTACAGCAAAAATAATGAGCTGAAAGAGATTTTGAATTTGACGGCGGTGATCGAAGCTGAGGATCCGACCAACGTTTATTTCCCCGAGTACTTGCCATTTGAGCGAGGGGAGTTGGAAGCTTATTATGCCGAAATAATGACCTCGCGGGAGGTACCAGGCGTGGCATATAACTACGGGCGGCGGATGCGGTTGCACTTTGGGGTGGACCAGATCCAAATGATGAAGGAACTACTAAAAAATAGGCCGGACAGTAAGAAAATGATTGCGATCACGACGGATCCCAAACTGGACTGGAGTAACGCGAACAACGGGGACACACCGTGTTTGGTGATGGTGCTAGGGAGCGTGCAGGATAGTAAATTTTTCCTGACCTGCCATTTCCGCTCGCAGGATATGGTGCATGGGTGGCCGCGCAACACCTTTGCCCTGCGCAAACTACAAAAAGACATCGCTGACTATGGAGGGTATCCCATGGGCGCTCTCACCATGATTACTCACTCGGCCCATATGTACGGGGACGATTTTTCTTTAGTCGAGAATCTACTCATGGATCATTACGAGAAAGAATCCGGTTTTACGCCGAGCGTCCATTTTGACTTTGACCAGCGAGCCAACTTTGTGGTGGAGGTAATCCCCGTGGGTGAGGCCCAAAATTGGGACGGCTGGATGGAGCGGTACAAAACTCAGGCAGTGCCGATTGCGGTGCAGAGAGAGCTCAAACGGATGCCACCCAAGCTGGTTAAGTTGATCCGGGTGACTTTGGGGGATCCAGATGGGGGGACACCGCTGAAAATTTTTGAAGGACGTACGGCGCAAGAAGTGGCGTGGCAGATCACCGACTGGGAGTATGTAAAGATCCCGGCGCATGCCATGTATGTGGGGACCGAGCTGCAGCGGGCAGAAGAAGCGATAGCTCGGGGTGAAGCGTATAGCCAGGATCCGGCATGATAGAGAAGAAAACAATAAAAGCGATAGGGTTTGATGTAGACGGGACGCTGTACCATACCCCGGATGCGATGAGTGTGGAGGTGGGCAAGATACTGATTGCCAAGGCGGCACAGCAGTTGTCAAGAGATCCAGATGAACTGGCCGAAGAATACTTAAAACGGCGAGATAAGTTTCGCGGAAATACGCTGACTTTGAACAGTTTTGGGCTGGACGGGGAGAAAATATTCCAGGAAGTGTGGGATGGAATTGAAGTCGAGAAGTATGTCTCAAAGGATGAGAAACTGGCTAAGCTCGTGGCGAAGTTGAAAAATAATTATCGGCTTTTTATCATCACCAACGGGACGGGGAGACAGGTAGAGCGCAAGCTGACCCACTTGGGGCTCGATTACCACGACTTTGATCCGAGGATTTATTGCTATGACCAGGGATGGGTCAAACCCGAGCCGGCGCCATTCTTGGCCGCAATCGAGGCACTGGAAATGAAACCAGAGGAAATTGTGTATGTCGGTGACAGGGTGGATGTGGATATCGAGGGGGCAAAGGCTGTCGGGATGAAGACAATTTTGGTGGGAGGTCCTTCGGCAAGCTCAGGATGTCCAGCGGACGCGAGTTGCGAGTCGGTGTATGATACAGGACTAATTGTTGAGTAGATTACTAGAATTTTGCTATATAAAGTGTAGTGCCTCACCAAATTTTGACACTCCGCGTAAAATGTCCCCATGATAAGACAAGATCTCTGGCACGGTAGTCATACGAAACGACTAGAAGCTATCCTGCCGAACAAAAATGGTCACGCGGATAAAATATTTGCCAGTAGCAGCATAGTTGTAGCAGCTTTTTTTACAGCCTACCCCCGGAAATATAGCTTTCTAGTAGATCTAGTCCATAAACGCGTATACACTCCAGACTATAACAAATTAGTCAGCAATGATAACGGAGGGTCTATCTATCGAGTATCTGGAGATTTTGAACCAGCATCAGATAAACTAATTTACGAATTCGAAGCAAGTTCGGCGGCCGCTATTAATGAAACAGAAATTGATAGCGCAGTTGCGTTCGTAACCAGCTTAGGATTTCTTATCTTTGCCGATCCCGCTCTGCATAATTTAGCTTATTTTTATCAAGAGGAACATCAAGGCCAGTATCCAAAGGATATTCCAGAGCATGCTTGGCCAATAAATTCTTGATATTTGAAGCACGACTTGTTACAACGTCTAATATGTAGCAGTAGAAAGAGGTACCTGGAATAAGTTTGATATTTCTTTTATGTGAACAGGAAGTGGTAGCTGGCAGGATGTGCTTGATTTTCACGCACGCACCAATTTGTCTCGTGCCATAATTTGTCAGTGTTTTGGTTTGATCTGGTTGATATTATGGTTGTCGACTAGTACGATTGTCAGTGTGAAAGTTTATTTTGGGGCGTCATTTAGTTTGGATAGATCTTTACTCCCGGTGTACCAAGAGGTGGTAGATGATATTAAGAAACTAGGCCATACGGTAGTGAGCGAGCATGTGACGGATCCCCTGGCACCGGTCGGAGACGGATTGTCGCCGCAGGAGCTATTTGCCAGAGAAGCCAAGTTGATTGAGCAGGCTGACTGCATGGTAGCAGATGTAACCTTGCCATCGTGGGGGACGGCGTTTCTCATGGAGCACGCACTGTCCAGAGGAAAACAGGTACTGGCGCTTTTTTACAAGGCAGGACATCCAGACCTGTATGTCGCGCATTATAGTCGTGGGAATGCACGGACGGTGCTCAAGAAGAATCTGGACTATTTTGCGTCCATGGGACAACGCAAGGGCAAACTGATCGTAATAGATGGGACGGACGGCAGCGGCAAGGGGACACAAACGGAGCTGCTCATGAAATATTTGGATGAGCACCAGATTAAGAACAAATATATCGACTTCCCCCGGTATTACACCAGCTTCCATGGACAGATGGTGGGGCGATATTTGTCGGGGGAGTTTGGCAACCTAGAGAGCTCGAGTCCATACCTGACCTCGCTGTTTTATGCCCTGGATCGCCTCACGGCGCGCGACGAGATCGTGGACTGGCTGGAAGAGGGGAATACAGTCGTGGCGAACAGGTACACGACCAGTAGCATGGCCTTTCAGACGGCGCGGATACCCAAGGGGAAACGGGAAGAATTCCTCAAGTGGCTATACGAGATGGAGTACAAAGAGCACAAACTCCCCAAGGAGGATGTGGTACTTTTCCTGTATGTGCCGGTCGAGATCAGCCAAAAACTGATTGAACAAAAAAACAAGCGGGAGTACACCAAAGGACAAAAGAAAGATATCAACGAAGCCAATGTAAACTACCAAAAAGAAGTGCTCAAGTTATATCTGGAGTTGGCCAAGAAGTATAAGCATTGGGAAGTGATCAAGTGTGTGGATGCCAGGGGCAGGCTTTTGCCGATCGAGAAAGTGCACGGCAAAGTGATCTCGGCGCTTAAAAAACACCATATTGTGGTATAAGCATGCAGTTATCACCCGACGCAGATACGGCCTACCACACGCTGGCTAGGAAAATTTATCGCCCAGAAGATACGCCGTTTTTCAGAGAAAACCCAGAATTTGTTGAGTTGGCGGAGGCGGCGCTGTGTGTAGTGAAGTTTGTGATCGAGAGACCGGCGATGTTAGTGGCTGATGCAAGAGATCCAAAGTTTGCCATTAAACTGTTGAAACAAGAGATGGTTGAATTATGGAAGGCGAGAAGGAAGAAGGATGTGGGTGAGGAGGCAGCGGATGTGGGATTCTTTGGGATTTTGACAGGTTTATTGTTCTGGGAAGAACTAGATGCTGACGATCGGAGACTAGTAGTAGGGAGTATGCAGGCGGCAAGATCGGCATCTAAGAAGAAGAATATTATATGGGAGAGAAAAATATGTGAAATAGCCAAAGGCAAAGATGTCCAAAACTACCCATCAGATTTTCTAGGTTTATTGCCATATGAACAGACAGCAAATGTGTCTCCCAGAGTGGACATGATAACTAAGATATACAGAGAGCTAAGACAGAAATTAAATGGTACCTGGCTGGAAGCACGAGATTTAATTGAAACTCTACGGGTAGAGTGGGTAGAAGCGGGCGGGGAGGGTTTGGTGGCTGGACAAATTGGATTGTTATTTGAACTGGCAGGACTCAAATTAGTAGAGCATCAATATGTAATAGATAATGAAAGACCAGACTACTATGTGGAAAATTTTGGGGCGAGGGAAGGTCATGATGGCTGAATAAATTATAAGTGGGATACAATAATGGGATGGAATACTTTAAGACTTGGAAGAGGCGAATAGATAAGAAGTATAAGGTGATCTACAAACGGGGACCGTCGACGCTGGCGATGATTTTTGCCGGCATGGCGTTGGCTTTGTGGGGGCTATTTGCCCTGATGTCGAGCTATCCGGTGTTTGCTTATCTTTACTACTCGGCTTATCCACAAGCGTCGAAGTTGCTCACTGAGTCGATCCGCCAGACAACTAAGGTGGTGCCGGCGGAGGTGCAGGCCAAAGTCCCAGAGGAGCCCAATCCTGAGGTGATCTTTAGGGACGTGTCGCTGCCGGAGGGGCATTATCTGTCGATTCCCAAGATTGGGGTGGATACCGTGATCTGGGAGGGTGCCAACGATAACTACGAGCAGGCTCTCAAGAAGGGGGTGTGGAGGGTAGGTGATTTTGGTACGCCGGAGAAAAAAGAGGGGAAACCGATCATTTTGGCGGCCCACCGGTTTGGGTACCTTGAGTGGACCCAGGATTACCGCCTCAAAAACTCGTTTTATGATCTGCCCAAACTGGAGGGGGGTGACCAGATCCAGATCATCTGGGACCGGCACCGTTACAACTACATGGTGGAACGAATTGAAGAGGGGAGTGAAATCACCGACTACTCGGCAGACTTGATCCTTTATACCTGCAAATTCCTGGTGTCGCCAGTCCGGATTTTTGTATATGCCAGTTTAATTGATAAATAAATTCTCCAATCATAAATTCCCTGCCCGAAATGCTTCGCATAACGATGCAGGCGGGTCAAATTCTCCAATTGGATCTTGGACAATATTTGTATGTAGTTAGATTTCCAGGCAGAATGTGAAAGTATCCTATAGGGGTTGACAAATTGGCCTGGATGTGTATAATTCGCTACATGAAAAGACTTATAGCGATTGCGACCCTGCTCGTTGTTATGGCCACTCCCGCTTATGCGGAAACGGTGACCTGTACTTCTTCCCAATATGGCGAGTCCGTCTGTGGCGTTTCGACGTCTACGGAGACCGTCGTGGAACATCAAGTGGTCGAGACTGGGGCGAGTAACGTCCAGGTTATCAAGCTTTTGGCTAGTGTGGCGGGAGCTGCCTTGGTGGCAACTGTGCTATATCGCCTGACGTACCGAGCCTATATTTTTGGTTAATCGATGATGGGGAGTGGGGAGCCGAGTTGCGGTTTCAACTCCACGTATTTTCCGAGTGAGAGGACAAATTTGTCGATGCCAGCCTGACGGCTGCGGCTAATGATTTCGGGGGTGAGGAGGGATTCGGTGTCGAGTATTTCAAGATGATTTTGGGCGATTTTGTCGAGGTTGGAGTAGTCGACTCCCGAGTTGATCAAGTAGAGTTGGGAATGGGGAGGAACATCCTGGGTTGGGGAGGGGATTTCGAAAAACGGCTGGATACCCTGCATAG
>CAZBFT010000004.1:3545-10490 GCA_964491465.1 uncultured Pseudomonadales bacterium | reverse complement strand
GCGAGAGTGGTAGTAATGTTTGCTTGGATGCCGAGCGCAGCCAAGGCAGCACTTTTTTGCTCGGTGGCTGCTCTGGCCTCGAGGGTTGATTTGTAGTTGGGGCGTAACCAGGAGCCGATCCAGGGAATGCTAATTTGGCCGCTGTCGCTTTGATGGGTGATAAGCAGGGATTGGGGGACCAAAGATTTGAGTTCTTGGATCAGAGAGGTGAGCTGGGCGGTGCTTTGCACGTTTTGGTACCCTATCAGAATGCCGTAGGGGTGAAGAGAGGCCAGCTCGGCTTTTTCGGCGGTGGTGAGGATGGGAGCGGGGAGTGTAAGGATAAACTGCCGATCAATGTCCAGAGTGTCGTCTGGGACGGGCGACTGAGCTACCTGGTAGAGCGTGAGAAATTCGGAGGTATAGGGTTTGATGGTTTTGGCTTCGCCGGGACCTAGATCACGGCCAAACTCGCGCAGCTTAGTGGTAGTAGATAAAAACTTGCCCAAGTATGGCAGCTCATTATCGCGAACTTCACGAGAAATTGTTTCGTCGGTTAAGAGGAGTTTGGTTAGACCATCTGACTCGAACTGCTGTTGGATTGGTGGATCGGATTCGATTTTGCTGTACCAGTCGATAGAACTATTGCCTTGGAGGTAAAGGTCGAGATAGACATAGTTGTTAGAGACAAGATGTTGGTGAGGAGGAAGTGATTTGAGGGCATCGATGGCTTGAGTTTGGGTGATGGTGGCGCGAGCAGTGAAGGGGTAAGTAGAGTTAACCAGGAAATAAACCACCAGCGAGCCGGAAAATAATAGGAGTGGCAAGCGCGAGCGCAAAAGGTGGGTGAGGTAACCGAGCAGGAGAGCAAGGTTCAGTGCCAACAGAGGTAAGAGAGGGATAAGATAAAAGTCATAAATTTGGCCGCCCCGGATGAGGAACAAGATGAAGAAGAGGGAAAAAGTGGTGAGGATTTTTTGGATACCGGGTATGGGAAGGAACAACAAGAGCAGGGTAGAGCCAAATCCCAGGGCAACGAGGAGCGGGTCAATGCTCAACCAAACCGCCAGAATCTGGCGGAAGTGAGACCCAACCTCCCAAAAAGGGAGTCCAGACCCTCGACTAGCTTGGAAAGATAAAGTTTCCAGGAAGGAAACTTGGTTAGCGGCAGGAATAAGCTCGTGTTTGAGGATGGCGAGCAAGGGGAAAAAGCTGAGGGCAAAGAACAAGGTCACCCAGGAAGCAAGGAGGATGTGTCGTCTGTGAGGGCTACGGCGATTGACGTACCAATTGAGGTAAAGATAGGGGGGAACGAAGAATAAGAGCGACTCCTTGGAGAGGATGGCAAAACTAAAGGCTAGGGAGGCAAGAGCCGCAAATTTGAGACGGTGGGGATGATTAAGAATGAGAGTGAGGCCGAGCAGGAGCCAGAAAATGGCTAGGTTGTCCAACAGGACCATCCGGCCAAATGTCAGGGTGAGAGGGCTGGTAACAAAGACGAGAGCGGCCAGCAAGCCGAGCAGGCGGGATTTTGTGAGTCGGAGCGAAAGCTGATAAAGCAGGGTAGTAGTGGCGCCAAGGATGAGGCCGAGGAAGACGCGGGCGGAGAGGACAGTGTAGCCAAAAAAACGCAGGGGTCCCACCAAAAACTGCCACAGGCCGATTTGGGCCCAACCAAGGGGGAAGTGGTCGTACCAGTAAGTGTAGGGTCCTAGGCGGCCAAAGTGGGATAGCCACCAGGCTTGAGCGACGTAGATGCCTTCATCTCCAACCATTTTGGGGAAGAATTGGATGTTGTACAGGGCCAGGGCAGTACCAACCACAAAGACGGAAAGGGGGAGGATGATTTTTTTCACTGTTTTAGTATAGCAAGGCTGCGGTGCAAGTTGCCGTGCTCAGTTTTGTCCCAGCTAAAGTTCCCTAGCGCAAGTTTGGCGAGGGCGCGGAAGGTCGCCAGGGCTAAGAGGGCTTGGTACGGAATAAAGGCGACCAGCAGGAGCAAGTAGCGCCCAAGACCTAGCTTGATACCGTGGAGACGACCTAAGTCTGCCAGTCCCAAAAGGTAAAGTCCGAGCTGGAGCAAGAGGAAATAGCCAGGGATAAAAGAAATTAGGGCAATACCCAGCGGAATATGCCCGAGACTGGCGAGTAAGGGAGCAAAGACCATGTTGAGAAAACTCACGTGGCGGAATAGTGGTTGGGTCAAGGTATAAAGGGCATAAAACTGCTGTCGGATGGTTAAATCTTGCCAGTTGGCTTTGTCTAGGACTTGAAGGTAGCCTTGGTCCCAGCGGCTGCGCTGGCGGATGACGCCCAGCTCGTCGGCCGGAGTTTCTTCGCGCGTAGCCAGTGCAGGATCAGTGAGCAGACCGATTTTGGCTCCGAGGCTGGCTAGGCGGATACCCAGGTCGGCGTCTTCGGTCAGACAAGTCTCGTCGTAGTGACCCAGCCGACTATACAGGGATTTGCGGGTAAAGACGGTGTTGCCACCCAAGGGTAGAATTTGCTTGGTAGCTAGGAACGGCAGCACCGAGCGGAACCAGTAATAGTACTCGACAGCATTTAAGCCGCTATACCAAGAACTAGTGAGGTTGGTAAGGTGGACGGGGGCCTGGACTACGTCGGTGTCCGGGTGAGTCAGGAGGTAACCGTTGACCTCTGCCAAGATTTCTGGGTGAGGATCGTCTTCGGCGTCAAAGATGCCGATGATTTCATGTTCGGCCAAGTGGAGGCCGATGTTGAGCGAGTAGGCTTTGTTGTGGGCGTCGCCGTCGATCGGGACGATGCGGATATTGGGGGAGCCGATTTGGGTAATAGCCTGATTAGCTGCTTGGAGGGTCCCAGCGTCATCTGCCCGGATCATGACCAAGACTTCGTAGAGGTTGCTCGGATAGTGGAGGCGAGATAAACTCTGGATGGTAGTACCAATGACGGCGGCTTCGTCGCGAGCAGGGACGATCAGCGAGAAAGAATGTTGGGGTTCGTGAGCGATAGGGGTGGGAGAGCTATTGCCACGGAACCCGTGGAGCATAGCGCGGGTAACCAAGTAGCCTTGGGCAATCAACAGCAGTGTGACCACCAAGATGATATACGCGAGCCAGTTGGTGATGGGTAAAAGCCAGATAAAAGCTAGAAAGGCGGTGGCGACGGCAGCACCCAGGAGAAACTGCTTGAATTTGATCCACATTGACTTGAGTTTGCCGAGAAGTTGCCAAATTAAATTTGGCAAGGCGGCCAAGTAAACTCCGACAGCTGGGAGGAGGGGGAGGAGATAGCGGTCCCATTTGACGGGCAAGATGAGCACATAGATCGCGATATTTAGGAGTGAGAGTAAGACGAAAGTTGGCTGAGAAATGGCTAAGCCAAACAGAGAAAGCAGAGCCAACCCGGCGGCAAGATAGGTTGAAGGTGCGAGTGGAGGCAGGTTCCAGGCAGAAAATAGCTCACGGAAAGAGTAGGTGATTTTGTCAACCAAGCTGGCTGGGACGTAGGTGGGCGACTGTTGGGAGGCAATTTGGCCCAAGCGCCAGGTGAGCATCTGCCAGAGACCGGCAGCGGGATTGTGCCAGAGCTGCGGGTTTAAGGGCGAGGGCGGCGGAGAGACAGAGTGCCAGTAATTGATTTGCCTGGCGGCGGCGAGACAAAGCCAGGTAGCCATAGACCAGGAGAGTGGGGATGGCGGCGGAAAGCTTGGTGCTGAGGGCGAGCCCAGTCGCAAGACCCAACATGGTGAGGTACGGAAGGGGTTTTTTGGCACGCGCAGCCAGAAGGCCCAAGATCAGTTGTAAGTTAAGAAAGACCAAAAGAATTTGATCCATCATGGCCATGGTGGCAAGGTTGCGGAAAAAAGAGTACCAGCCGAGGTAGGCTGCAGCGAGGATCCCGGCGAGCGGGCCGGCGACAATCAGGCCCAGGTAGTAGGTAGAGGCGACCGCCAGGGCGGAAATCCCGGTGGCGAGAGTGCGCGCTCGGATCACCATATTTTTGAGCGGGTCGAGCGATGAGGGCCAAGTGGAGAGGGGTAGGCCGTCGAGGCAGGACCAGGTGGCATAGAAGCTGTTGCCATCTTTTGGGGAGCAAGGGGAATTTGAGTCAGCTAATGACTGGCGGTCGCCAGGGACGGAGGTGTAGACGTAGTTGGTGAGTTGGGGCTGGTCGTAAGCGCCCCACTCTGACCAGATTTTGTTCGCGAAGTCGCCGGATTTAAAGGCTTCCCAGTAGCTACTACGGGAGAGATAAATGAGTTCGTCGGCATTGAAGTTGTAATCGGTTGTAATACGCGTAATTGACCAAAGAAAAAATGCCCCGGCTATGACTAGGGGGAGAAGGATGAGCTGGAAGATTTTACCTAATATTTTTGGCATCTTGTTAATACTCTGATTATTCGAATAGTCGTAGTTTTGGATACTACTATGATTCGAATTATGGTAGTGAGTGTTGTTGTAAACCTACAAATGATTATAGATTTGCAACAACAGCGAGATACGTACGATGACCCAGAGGGTCAGGGTGTCTCCAAGGGGGAAACACCCTGACCGTGCGGTCATTTCGCTTTGTTGGTAGCCTGGGGGCTACTTGTGCCACACGACGGTGATGATACCGTGGTCGAAGCTGGGAGGGGGGACGTTAATCAATCCCTGAATGACGAGCCAGTGGGATTGCAAATCTGCCGAAACGGTTTGCGCCGTGACTTCAGTGTATGCGATCGTAGCACCGGCAGGATCACCTTCCCAGGTTCCGGGCTGTCCCAGATCATTCTCACGGCCGATGCAGGTGGTTGTGTTGCAGGTGACATAGCTGATCTGGCTGAAGCCCAGGTTGGGTCGTTCGGCTTCGTAGAAGTGCCAGAGTCCGTCTGCCTGCTGGCAACCGATGAGCTGGCTCCCGCCACCATCGTTAAAGATCTCTTCAGTGGGATCAATCTTGATGGTCTTCCCATTGAAGATGATGGTGTCTACACCGCTCATGTTGACATCTGCGAAGTATGCCTGCAGGGGGAGACCGGTGGTCATCAATTCGGTGCGGTCATAGTAGCCGGCTGCCTGTAACCCGTCGTTGTAGCGACTGTACCACTTACCACCCGCGAAAACGCAGAAGGGTTTGATGGACAACGTCATCGCGGTGGGGGTGGGGGAGGGCATGGGTGTGAGGCTGGCTGCCGTCGGGGGGTCGGTGGGCTGAGCCGTGACAGGTGCGGGTTCGGCCGTGGCAGGGGCAGTAGCGACCTGTGTCGACGATGGGACATTCCAGAGGGGCCGTGTTTCGAACGGGTTCTGGATAGGACCAGTGAAGATCAAGCCGAGCAGCATGCAGACGCAGCAAAAGAGAACAGCAACGGCCGTTACCAGGTAGCCGAGGGTTCGATTCTGCTTTGCGTCGGTGGGGGTGGGACTTACGGGTGTTCCTAACATGTTCTTTTTTCTCCATTTCGAATAGGTGGGTGAGTTGAATTACATGGTGGGGGATTATATAGGTGGTTTGATGTGAGGATCACCTCCTTTCTTTAGGTTTGAATCTCCCAAAGAGGGGACGAATAATCATCCGCTCTTGGGGAGACCCAAAACCACAGGAGAAAAAGCACAAAGCATTATTTGTACGTATCTCGCTTGTTAAAGTGCCTAGGGTGGTGGCTATACATAGACGCAAACGTCTACTTGAGTCACCGACTCTAGTCCGCCTTGTGGGCGGAGGTGAAGGGGCCTAATATTTGTCCCGCTGTAAATGCGGAACAAACTTTAACAGGGGCCCCTTCGCCTCCGGCTTTAACTTTGACTCAGAATGGAAAAATTATGTGTAACCAATGAGCCTGTTAAAGCCCGCGCATCATACCATGTTATAGGGTGAATGTCAAGTTATAGGACTACTTCTGGAAATAAATTCCGTCGAGGGAAACTGGCGTCGGATCAGGGATGGTACCGGTTGTTTCGATGAGAATACCAGAGACAGATGGAATGTTGAGGGAAGCGAGGGGGACGGTGTTGTCGCCGCGGACTAAAGGAAAATTGGGGGAGAGCTGGCCGTCAAAAGATTTGAAACGCAATGTGAACAATTCTGGCCGAGAAGTTTCTAAGTTGAGATGTAAACTTTGGTAGTAGGTGGGGAGGATGTGCCTACTAGTATTAAAGTAAAGTCCGGCAGCGTTGTGGAAATTAGTGGTGAGAACGGGCCCGTACTGGTTGGACAGATTCCAGGAGTAGTCGGCAAAGCCGGAGTCAAAATAGCCATTGTAGACATACAGCCTGGCGGGATCTGAGTCAAAATGGGGGAGGGTAAAGGGAATCTGGGTCCCGGCGAGCGCGTCTTTGACCAGCTGACCATAGCTGGTGGGGGTGTAGGCTGACTCGTCTGACAGGAGGCAGGGACAGCCCGCGGTGGTAAAATGCCAGGCTGCCCAGCCTAGTTGGAGGGTGTCGGCATAGCCGAGCAAGCTGCGGACGTCTTTGGTGGTCATGGTCAATTTTTCGTCGCTGCCAAACTCGCCCAAGAAAACCGGGTACTTTTCGGCCATCCGGCCAAAGTAGCCGGGGAACTCGGCGGTTTTGTTGTACGGGTTACTGCGGTAGACCAGGTTGGGATATGGGAGTGGGGCCTCCAGCCAGGCGTTGATATCACGGCCCCAGTCTAAGCCAGTCACCATGATCAGCGAGTTGGGCGCCACAGCTCTGATTTGGGGGATAAGCGAGTCATAGGTATTCTTGAGTTCGGGGAAAGTAATGTCGCGCGGTTCGGCCAAGAGGTCGTAGATGACATGCGGATCGTTTTTGTATCGTTTGGCTATATTTAGCCACATTTTGATACCGTTATGGTCGGGGAGCGATTGATTGTCATTGAACCAGGGGTGGATGATGACATAAATGCCGGCTTCGCGGGCAGGGATGAGGATTTGGGTTTCGAGATCGAGAAAAAACTGGGCCGGGTTGGCCAGGTATTCGTGTTCGTATGCCCGGGTGCGGATGACATTGGCGT
>CAZBFT010000004.1:0-3535 GCA_964491465.1 uncultured Pseudomonadales bacterium | reverse complement strand
CCATTCCCCAGCAGCCGTACCAATTGCCTGTGGATTCCAGGCTGGGTAGTGACCTTCCCAGTTGGTGCTGATCAGGTTGACTCCGCGTAGGAGGATGGGGCGGTTCTCGGCGTCCAGGACCTGGCGGCCATGAGTGTGTAAAGGAGCAACAGATGGGTAGGTAGAGCGACGACTCTCAAGGTCCAATTTGAGCAGGTTGATTTGAGGAGTATATTTTTGGTAGCCAAGAAAGAGGAGGGGGCTAAAAACCAAAAGCAGAATGAGGAGAATTTGGAGGCGGACCAGGAGGATTTTCATAAGACAATAGTAGCATGAAGAATCGGATTTGAGTGTTTTTGATCTCTTGAGGATCGAATAATGGGAGGGTAGTATTACTATAACTGGAGTTTAGACTTATGCCAGGTCAAACTGAACGAGTTGGAAAACCAAGGATTGTAAGGTTGCCAGATGGTAGACGGGTCGGTGCATGGGGGAGATGTGTGACTTGTCCTGCGGTTGGAGGTGATTGTAAAAATGGTGGTGATAGAGCCGCTATCTTTTATTACTGGGATCCGGTTAAGGAGGGACCAGGGTTTGGCAACTCTAACGCTGAATTCGTACAGCTTTGTGGTGAGGGGGAGGGGTGGTGGTTCTGGCTGAAAAACTGATGATCCGCCAACTATTGAGTGCTTTTGCTCTACAAGGCGGAAAATGCCTTTAACTTGACCTAGTTTGATGTATTGCATGTGTATGTAATCGTTGTGTAAGATGGCTTGTAATGAGAAGCGCAAGCAGACCATTATTTTTTTGTACCAAAAAGCAAATAATTTGCGGCCTCACTGGCCGCTTTTTGTAAGGAGACCCCCGCGCAAGCGGGGTTTTTTATGATAGCCAATATAGAAATGGTCGAAAGTTTTGCACAACGACCTCTAGTATATACGGGTACTAAGCGAAAACTAGGATGGTTTAATTATGCGTGGGAATCTCTCCTGGACAGTAAACCATGGAAAGAGCAGATACCTCGCCAAACAAGAAGTTTGGCTAGCAGAGAAATGGAACAAATTGCAGTGCCTGCAGAGGAGCCTAATCATCTAATAGAGCAAGTATCTTTGATGTCGATAAAGGCATGGAATCAGGGAATTGCACTGATTGAAGCAGTGACCAGATTGGATCCTGATACAAATGTGATAATCCCAGAGTGGGTTGAAGAATTAATTTCACATGGTGAAGCTCAAATAGTGTTTACCGCAGGTGACGTGGGAGTGCGAGAACGAAATTTGATAGGAAACAGAGTATTCTCGACAAGTAGGAATTACTATGCGCCGGCAGGTATACGGGGAAATGGCAAAATTGACAAGTTGAGGCGTCACTTGAATCAATATTGGAGAGAAACATATGCTGAATATGGAGAATACGATCCGGCAATACGAGTGTTAGATACATCGCTATCATTAAATGCATTGACTTTGCGATGGGGGAGTTTGCCTAGTATGACTATTGCACCAGGCGTATCCACAGTGGCGCTTTATATGCCCAGAAATCCGTTGGCTACAGAAAAAGGTAGGCGGGGATTTATGGAGTATTTAGAAGCTAATAACAAACAAAACACGTATTTGTTGGAAAGAGGGTGGAGTCCACTTATGGTGGTAGACGGTAGGGCGGGAGCAATACAAACTGAAGAGCTGGGTAAGTATTGTATGCAAATAGGAATAGATGCACAGTTTTTATCAACTGGAGACAATTTAGATCAGAGAGTTGCCGATTTGGAACAACATGGTGAAGGTGTGCCGGCACCATTATTTAGAGATATTATCTTATCTGCAGCTACTGCGAAAGGAATACTACCAGCCATTCATCGTCTGCCATCTGGATTTGGACTTGAAGACAAACGTAATCTACTATTGCTTTAATTGTTAAATTTGACAGATGACATAGAATTAACCAATACAAAAGTGGGGGTATATATGACAGATACATCGGAGAAGCTATGTGAGGGTTCTGATCATTTTGTTTGGTTTCTCCATGGAGTGAGAGATCCGTTTGATAAAACCGCTGCGGAATTCCGTGTAAGTAAAATTGATCCTAAATTTGGTGGAAGTGATGAAAAGTTTCTTTGCGCCTCATGTTTGTCGAAGTTTCAAGGTCAACACGAATTAAGTGGAGGTGGTATAGGTTTGGTCGAATCATTAGCGAGTTAAAGTCTCTTTAATTTTTGTGGCAATTTTGACCATGTCGGATTCTTTGTAGCCGCGGGTGGTGAGGGCGGGGGTGCCGAGGCGGAGGCCAGACGGGTTCCAGGGCTTGCCGGTCTCACCGGGGACGGTATTTTTGTTGCTGATGATGCCTACTTTTTCTAGCGTGAGCGCGGCGTCTTTGCCGGTCCAGCCGCGGGAGCGGAGATCGACTAGCACCAGATGTTTGTCGGTGCCGCCTGTCACGACGTCAAAACCAGCTTTGACTAACTCGGCTGCCAATACTTGAGCGTTTTTGACTACCTGATGTGCATACTCTTTAAACTCCGGCTGCATAGCCTCGTGGAGAGCCACGCCGATCCCGGCGATACTATGATTCTGTGGACCGCCTTGGAGGCTGGGGAAGACGGCAAAATCCACGGCTTCGGCAATGTTGACATCTTTAAATTTTTGCCCCACTTCGCCGTTGGCTTCGCTAGGGGTGAACGATGTCTTGTTCACAAAGATCATGGCGCCGATCGGGCCGCGCAAAGTCTTGCGGGTGGTCATGGTGACCACGTGGGCGTGGGGGAAGGGAGAGCTGTTGGCTCCACCGGCAATGAGTCCGGCCTCGTGGGCGACGTCGGCCATGTAGACCGCGCCGACTGCGTCGGCAATCTCGCGCATCCGGGCATAGTCAATCTCACGTGGGTAGGCGGTACCTCCACTAATCAAAATTTTGGGTTGGACCTTTTTGGCAATCGCCAAAATATTGTCGTAGTCAAAAACTTTGGTACCGGGATCGACGGAGTAAAAATGTGAATCAAATATCCGTGAGGTGAAGCTAATGGGTTTGCCGGTATCGGGTAGTTTCCAGCCGTGACTCAAGTGGCCGCCGTCGTAGAGTGACATTCCCAGCATCTTGTCGCCAGGTTGGAGCAGGGCGGCGTAGACGGCCAGATTGGCGATGCTGCCGGTAACCGGCTGGACGTTCACATGCCATTCTTTTTCTTCTAATCCAAAGGCTTGGAGGGCGCGGGTTTCTACCAACGCCTCGATTTGATCGATAAATTGATTGCCCTGGTAGTAGCGTTTGAACGGTTGACCCTCGGCATATTTGTTCATGAGAACACTACCTACCGCCTCCCGGACGGCGTCGGACACAAAATTTTCACTAGGGATCATGGCGAGATCGGTTTTTTGGCGATTTTTCTCGGCTTGGATTAGTGCGAATAGTTCAGGGTCGGTTAGAGCTAAAGGTGAAGTCATACCGCAAATTATACAGTATATGATTAATTGCTCGCTTTTTTGGTTCGGTGTACCGTCACAAGAAAAAGACGGCGTTCTCGCCTGCTGGCGATCCGCCTCTAACTCGGCCCGTCGGC
>CAZBFT010000003.1:6861-22341 GCA_964491465.1 uncultured Pseudomonadales bacterium | reverse complement strand
GGAAAGGGTGCGGAAGCAGCTAGTGCGGCAGTGGGGACTGGACACTAATCTGGAAAGTGGAATGCAGCGAGCCAGATCCGAGTGGGAGCAAAAAGAAGAACAGAGGAAACAAGTAAAAGAGAAAGAGGAGGAGCAGAAGAAAGAGTTTGAGTTTCAAAAGAAAAAGCAGGAGGATATTGCGCTTACGGCCGCTAAACAGGCCAGTAGTGCGGAAAATAAAGCTTGGGGAGCGGGATGATTTATCGTAAATTCTCAAATGTTCACAAATGAAAATTATGATAGTATATACCTATGAATAAATTTGCTTGTTGTTGTGAGGGTGATTGTTGTGGAGGGGAGTGCGAGTGTTGACGTAATTTTACAAACACAAAAATCACACCCCGCCACAGCGGGGTTTTTCGTATCTAGGAGAAATATGAATCAAGTTAATAAATTTTATTTAAAGTATGCGGTATACCAGGTAGAGGTTGATGGGGTGGAGGTAGTATTGCTCATGAATTACTCTGGTAACACTTATGAAGTTATGGGTAATGCCAGTGCAAAAATTCGAGAGATGGCGGTGGGGATGCTGGCCAAGAAGCACGGGGTGAATTTTGCGTATAAGTTTAATGCTAAAATGGAGAGCAAGATATGAAGTTCTTTAATTCGTTGTCACGCAAGATAGAGGAAGTGGAACCTAGGGAAGTCGGGAAGATTGGGATGTATACGTGTGGCCCCACGGTGTACTCGACGCCAACGATTGGGAATTTTCGCACATACACTCTCTCAGATTTGCTGGTGCGCAGCTTGCGATATCTCGGGTACGACGTCAAGCACGTGATGAATTTGACCGATGTGGGGCATCTGACTTCGGATGCGGATACTGGAGACAACGAGGGGGATGCAAGCCAGGGAGAAGATAGGTTGGAAAAGGCGGCAGCCAAAACAGGTAGGAGCGCGTGGGATATTTCGCATAGTTATGCCGAGGAATTTCTCGTGCATATGAAATTGCTGAATATTTTGCAACCAGAAGTTGTGTGCAAAGCGACCGACCATATCCCTGAGCAGATTGCCATGGTACAAAAACTAGAAGCAAAGGGATTGGTATACAAAATAAAAGATGGGATGTATTTTGACGTAGCCGAGTACGAGAAACAAGGATATAAGTATGGGGAATTGTCAACGCTGGATCAGATCAAATTTGGCGCGAGGCTAGAGCCTAATCCAGACAAAAAAGATCCGCGCGACTTTGCCCTCTGGAAATTTTCCCCAACGGCCATCTCAGGGGCTACGAGCCAGAAGCGACAAATGGAGTGGGAGTCGCCCTGGGGAGTAGGGTTCCCTGGTTGGCACATCGAGTGTTCGGCGATGAGTACAAAATATCTCGGAGATCAATTTGACATCCACGTGGGAGGAGAGGATCTGCGCAGCACCCACCACCCCAACGAGATTGCGCAGGCTGAGGGGGCGACTGGCAAACATCCCTTTGTAAAGTACTGGGTGCATGGGGCGTTCCTACTGGTGGACGGAGGGCGGATGGGAAAGAGCCTGGGGAATGCTTATACCGTAGCGGACGTAGCGGAAAAGGTGGATCCACTGGCGCTACGGTATTTTTACCTCACTGGTCATTACCGCAAGCAACTTAACTTTACTTGGGAGGGTTTACAGGCTTCGCAAACGGCACTCACGAAACTACGCAAGGTGTATATGGCAGCGTACGATGACAAAATACAGAGGACAACGCTTTCCGCAGAAAAGCTAGAAAAAATCGAAGAGTATCAACAGAAGTTTCGCGGAAGGATAGAGGATGACCTGGATATGCCGGGAGCTCTAGCCGTCGTGTGGGAGGTGGCAAAAAGTAATATTCCAAATTACGATAAAGCAGAAATGATGGTGGAGTGGGATGGGGTGCTGGGGCTCAATTTAACGCAAAACTTAGAGATCAAGGCTCAAAATGATATTCCAGAAGAAGTAAGTAGACTGATCGAACAAAGAGAAGCCATGCGAAAGATGCGTAATTATGGGGAAGCAGACAAAATTCGCTTGGATATTGAAAAACTTGGTTACAGGCTTGAAGATAAAGGTGGTCGAACGAGAGCTATAAAAATCTAGGATGAAGTATAAATTTTGGCTAATAGGAATTGGTTTGATCTTGGCAGGTTTTGGAGTGTGGCGATACTTGCCTAGGATCGAGCGTACTGTATTTTCTCCAAGAGGTGAAGTGACGAAACAGTTGGAGAAACCATATACTAAATATAGCTTTTCTCGACTGGCGGAGCGGGGAGGAAGACCAGGCAAGATAGAGATTGGGCGGCAAATCGCGAGTGGGGAGGGATACGAGGCGAGGATGTTCTATTACCATAGTGAGGGGCGGCGGATCAGCGGGATGCTGACATGGCCAATTGGACCCGAGAGCAATACCAAGCCGGTAGTGGTCATGGCCAGGGGATATGTGGATAAGGAGACATACCAGACAGGGGTAGGGACTAAGAATGCGGCGATTTACTATGCCTTGCACGGATACATTGTGTTGGCTCCGGACTTTTTGGGATATGGTGAGAGCGATCCCGAGGACGAGAATGCGCTGGGGGCGCGTTTGACCAAGCCAGTAGAGATTTTGGATTTATTGGCAACTGTGACAAATATAGCGCAAGCGGATGGGAGTAGGGTGTTTTTGTGGGGACATAGCAATGGTGGGCAGATCATGCTAAGTGTAGCCGAGATACTTAGGGGAGACTCCTCTAAGAGTGGGGTGAGGGGCGCTACTTTGTGGGCGCCAGTATCCAAACCGTTTCCTTACAGTATTTTGTACTATACCGACGAAGCCGACGACCAGGGCAAATGGCTCCGGGCGGAAGTAGCCAAGTTTGAGAGTGAGTACGATGTTTACAATTATTCAATCGATAAATATTTGGATTGGATCGATTTGCCGATCCAAATCCACCAGGGGAGCGCGGACGAGAGCGTACCCAAGAAATGGACTGACGAAATAGTGACAAGGTTAAAGGGACAAGATAAAAGTGTGAACTACTATTTATACCCCGGCGCGGATCATAACCTAAAGCCTGGCTGGGACACGGTCGTAGAGAGGGATATTGAGTGGTTTGAAAAGCTCGCAGAAAATCAGGAGTAAGTAAATAAAGTAATTGAAGTAAATGAAGTAGTATAGGTAGATGCTAAATCGCACAAAAGGCAGTGGAGGGCTCGAACCAAGAATGGCCGTCTTTGGTTAATAATTCATCGGCTTCCCTAGGTCCCCAACTACCACGTGGGTATTTGATCGGCTGGGTAGATTGGGCAGCGCGGACTAGGGGATCGGTAAATGACCATTGTGCCTCGACTTCGTCGGCGTCGTTGAAGAATGTTTGGTCGCCACGGACAGCGTCCATGATCAATCTTTCATAAGCATCTGGCAGGTCGGTGGTACGGGGATAGCAAAATTGCATAAAGGATTCTTCTAATTTGAGCTCGTGACCTGGTTTTTTGGTAAGGATGCGTAAAACTACCCCTTCGTTCGGTTGGATGCGGTAGACCAAAATATTGGGGTCGAGGCCGCTTTCGAGATGGGAGAAAAGGCGCGAGACAGGGGTTTTGAAGACGATGGCGACTTCGGTCGCGGTGCGGGCGAGGTATTTGCCACCGCGAACGTAGATGGGAATACCTCGGAATCGAGGAGTGTCCAAATGGGTGCGGAAAGCGAAAAAGGTTTCGGTGACTGAGCCAGGTTTGACATGAGGTTCCTTTAGATATCCGTCGTATTGGCCGGTGACTAGCGTCTTGGGCTCGGGGCGTAAATGGCGAAGGGCTGAGACACGGGAGGCGGTAATTTCGGCGTTACTATAGCTCGCCGGTGCTTCCATGGTAGAGAGCGCGATCATTTGTAGGACGTGGTTTTGGGCCACGTCTTTGATCGCGCCGTTTTCGTCGTAGTAGCCACCTCTGCCACCGATGCCAAAATCTTCGGAGGCGGTGACCTGGATATGGTCGATATGGGCGGCACGGATCAATGGCTCGAGAATGCCATTGCCAAAGCGGAAAGTGAGGATATTTTGCAAAGTCTCTTTGCCCAAGTAATGATCCAAGCGGAAAATTTGGTCTTCGGCAAAGTAGCGGGTAAGCAGATCGTTGAGCTGCTTGGCGCTCGCCTGGTCGGTGCCGATGGGTTTTTCGATAAGGATCCGCGTCCAGCCGGTAGAATTGGTCAGATCGCCATCGTTTAACTCCCGGAATATTTGCGGGTATAGAGAGGGGAAAGTGGCCAAGTAAAAGAGGTGATTGGGGTTGCCGATGGAATGGAGCATCTTTCGCAAATTGGTGTAAGTGGTGGGGGAGGTGAGGTCGGCGGAAACATAGGAAAGATGCGACAGGAGTTCGCGCTCGATTTTTTCGTCTATGGGATGGGTATGATGGCGGTTTTTGGCCCGAAGAGTAGCGGAAATGAATTTGTGGAATGCCGACTGATCCATGGCGGTACGGCCGAGGCCGACAATGTGGAAATTGGCTGGTAGGTAGCGGCCGGCGACCAGGTCATACAAAGTGGGGATTAATTTAATCTGAGCGAGGTTACTGGTGAGACCAAAAATGACCAGAGTAAAACTGTCCATACTGGTAATATATCACGGGTGAGATTGGGGATTGATTAAGAGTAGTCTCACGAGAAGATTGTAATGAATATGATAATATAGGCTGGTTATGACACAAAATAAAGAAGCTGGACAGGATGAAGGATTGGAGGGTAACTGGTCGGCTGTAAACAATCCACCAGGCTGGAATTGGATAATTAGTAAATTCCGGAGAAACCGTGCGGAGTATTTCCACAATCCAGAATCGGTGATTGATGAGGCATGGGGTCAGACTGGTAAACCAAGAAATGCAAATGGGTATACGGAAGAGGAACAAGAAGCGGTGGATGACTCATAATTTGTAAGCAGATACCACTAGAGAGTGGTATATTCAAAGTGAAGGGAGGTACAATATGTGGTTTCACAAAAAAGATAAGTTCCCGTACAAAGAGGGATTTAAGCAGGCTAGCGGAGTGGCGGGATACGTTTTGGTATTTTCCCAGCTGATGGTGAACGGTGAACAACTGTTCCCACATATCAATAAAACCTGGGGTCCAATGATGTTTCTACTGCTCTTCTGTTTTTCGGTCTTGGCGTGTGGGCTGATGGTGTTTTACCGTCCATATATGCTATTTATGGATAAAAAGGGGAAAGAGGCGGCCCAATTGGTTTTGGCGACGGCCAAGTGGCTGGGAGTCTACGCGATCACGTTGGTGATGATAGTGTTTTTGGTGTCACGCGGTTGATTTGTTAGTGATAAGTATTAATTGCGCATGGCTATAGGATGAAAGAGGGTGTAAGTTGCGAGTAAATGTACGCACATGAGATATTAGAGGCAGTGGACTCTAAGGTTTGGGTGGCAGTAAGATTTCCAAAAGGAACCGTTATGGTAACTGGTGCAGAAAAGGTGGATTGTGGGGCGTTGTACTGGTTGGAAGGGAACCCGCAGATATTTCTGGCATATTTAGTAAAGGAGTTTACGGTTGGAGGTGAAAAGGGGTATTTACATCAGCCAGTTGGTGGCAACTTTGTAGCAGACACGGATGGTTTTGAGCGAATAGGTTGACAGGTGTGGTGAAATTAGAGAATGACCCTTATCTATAGAATATAGGTTTGGCGTGAGTGGTACTGTTAGACATGCGTTTGAAGGCGTGGCTATTGTTGATCCAGGGGATATACTGGGAATTACTGGCTTGGCACAAGAAATGGGACTACTTCGTGAGCTACTTGGTGGAGCAACTATTTGTTCGGTCTCGAATATTTTGCAAGAAGGTGAAGACCCCATGTTCGGTAGTAGATTGAAAAAAAGAAAGGCGAGAGGAGCTACAGAAGCTGTCGACTATTATAATTTTGATCCATCTATAAGCTATACAACAAATGTTAACCTAGTCAATATAGCCGCGATAACGGATGATCATGGAGGTCCAACGAGACATTTGGATCAAAACGCTTCGGGGGACGAGCACTGGAAGTGGTGATTAGGAGAGATAATTTTAGTTCTTGAGCTAGTGTAAAATGACCGGATGGGAATCAGGGTTACAAATTTAAGTTTTGGATATGGGGCGAAACCACTATTGGTTGATGCCAATTTCCGCGTGGAAGACGGGCAGAAAGTAGGATTGGTCGGAGAGAACGGGACCGGGAAGTCGACACTGCTTAAACTGTTTATGGGAGAGGAGTATCCGGAAGAAGGGGACGTGCACATTGACGGGACGATGGAGCTGGTGCCGCAAGAAGTAAAAAGAGACCCGGTAATGGAAGCTGCCACAAATGTATTCCAATATGTCAATCCAGAGGGGAAAATTGCTGAGCACGAGATCCGCAAACTATTTGCCGGTTTGGGTATCAATGATCTGGACTTGGATTCAAGTCCAAAAGAATATAGCGGGGGAGTAAAAACGAAGTTGGCCCTGGCCAGAGCTTTGTTTAAGCAGCCGGATATCCTCTTACTCGATGAGCCAACCAACTTTATGGATAGGGAGGGCAAAGCTTGGGGGATGGGATTATTAGCTCATTATCCCAAAACTTTAATCTTGATCTCGCATGACTTAGGTCTGATGGACCAAGCGATTGACCGGGTCATATATATCAATAAACACAAACACCAAATAGAGGAGTACAAAGGGAATTATTCGAAGTATGTAAAGCTCCAAAAAGAGGCAGCTCAGGTGTTTAAAAAACAAGTCTTGGGTCAACAACGCAAGATCGAACAGCTGGAGCGAGCGGTAAAGGTGATCGGAGTAGATGCGCGTATTGTGATGCAAAAGCGCATAGCTCGACTAAAAGAAGTTTTACCGGAACTGCCGCCGGAAGTGCGCAGTATCAAGATCCAGCTACCGGAACCCGCCAGAAGCGGAGAGATCCCGCTGTCTGCCAAAGGAGTGAGCAAATCTTTTGGGAAACTGACAGTGATGAAAAACCTTAACTTTGCGATCCGGCGGGGAGAACGGATCGCGCTACTAGGACCTAACGGGGTGGGCAAGAGTACGCTCATCAAAATTTTGATCGGGGAGTTAACACCCGATAGTGGCACGGTTGAGCGCAACGTGGCCAACAAAATTGGGTATTATTCCCAGGAATTTGAGAACTTTGACTTTGACAAAACGGTACTACAGCTGTTTATGGACAAATGCGAGCGGATGGAGAGTTTTTGCCGGCCATTTTTGGGCAAGTTTAATTTCCCAGCGAATAAAGTCCACCAGAGTGTGGGAACACTATCTGGGGGTGAAAAGACCAGGTTGGCTGTAGCCATGTTGTGTTCGACTGACGCCAACCTGCTCGTGCTGGACGAGCCGACGACCTATTTGGATGTATTGTCTCAGCGGGTGATACTGGATGCGCTAAAAGCCTACAAAGGAACGATGATAATCGTGTCGCATACCGAGGAATTTATTCGCGAACTAAAGCCGGACAAAGTATTTCTCATGCCCGAGGCCAAGATGGATTATTGGGTTGAAGAGTTGGCGACCAGGGTGGGGGAGATTTAGTTTTCTCTGGTACAATTAGTGCATGAGTTTATCTGTTGGGATTGTGGGGTTGCCAAACGTGGGGAAGAGCACGCTGTTTAACGCGCTTTTGTCCAAACAACAGGCGTTTGCGGCCAATTATCCCTTTGCGACGATTGAGCCCAACGTGGGAGTGGTGCCGGTGCCCGACGAGCGGCTGCCCAAACTGGCAGAGATTGTGCATACGAGTAAAGTTGTCCCGGCCACGGTGACGTTTCTGGACATTGCCGGATTAGTTAAGGGCGCAAGCCAGGGAGAGGGACTAGGGAATAAATTTCTCTCCCATATCCGGGAAGCGAGCGTGATACTTCATGTAGTGCGCGCCTTTGCCGATCCTAACGTGGTGCAGACTGGGAGCGGGGATGCGGTGGAGGACTATTTGACGATCGAAACGGAACTGCAGTTGGCGGATTTAGCAACAGTGGAAAAAGCTAAAAACTCAAAAAGTAAAGATCAAAACCAAAACTTAAAACATAAAGCTTTTATTGACAAACTATATAGATGGTTAGAGCAAGGCAAAAGCGCACGAATGCTCGAGATGTTGAATGAAGAGCGGGAAATTGTAGACAGAGAGCTATTTTTGCTTACGGCCAAGCCGCAGATGTGGGCACTGAACGTGGGTGAGGAGGGCATTACGAAGCAGGGGACAATTATTGCCGATTTTGTGGAGAAAGTGCGGAGAAAAGGTGTGGAGATTGAGGAAGATGATGTTGTCGTAATCTGCGCCAAACTGGAAGAGGAGCTGGCTGGGTTTGAGGGGTCGGAGCGGTTGGAATATTTGAAGTCTGCCGGAGTGGAGCGGACAGGGCTCGAGACACTGATTGCGGCGGCATATAAAAGATTAGGACTACAGTCATTTTTGACGGCAGGGGAGATTGAGGCCAGAGCCTGGACCATTCCCGCTGGGACCAAGGCACCGGAAGCGGCCGGGGTGATCCACACCGATTTTGTCAAACACTTTATCTCTGCCAAAGTTTGTAGTTACAATGATTTTGTCGAGCTGGATGGGTGGAAAGGGGCGGCAGAGAAAGGGAAAGTAAAGACGGAGGGTAAGGAATATGTCATGCATGAGGGGGATGTTGCAGAATTTATGATAGGAAAGTAGGGTTGGTCATTGCAGGCTGGCACATCTTTGAGTATAATTCCCCATATGAATACTTACGAATTGACAGTGGTATTGCCCGAAGGCGACGAAGCCATCCACGACCGAGTGATGAAATTGGTCGCAGATTTTGTCAAAAAACACAAAGGTGAAATTAACAAACAGGAACCCTGGGGAGCCAAACACTTAGCTTATCCGATCAGGAAGTTAGCGACGGCAGTGTATGAACACTGGGTAGTGAGCCTGGATCCGGCTGACCAGCCGATGCTAGACAAAATGCTCAAGCTAGACGAAGGCATCCTGCGCTACATGTTTGTAAGGGTATAGTGGTAGTATAGTATATGGTATATAGTATTTAGCCTGGGAGGGAGATATGTCTAGTAGATCACTCAACAAAGTAATGCTAATCGGCAACTTAACACGAGATGTCGAGGTGCGTTATACCCCGAGTGGCACGGCAGTAGCCACATTTGGCCTCGCGACCAACCGGAGTTGGAGTACGGGAGATGGTGCAGATAGACAAGAGGAAACTCAATTTCACCGGATTGTGGCCTGGAGCAAACTGGCAGAGATCTGTGGACAGCTCCTGTTTAAGGGGCGTAAGGTCTTTATTGAAGGCAGATTGCAAACCCGCAAGTTTACCGGGCAAGACGGGCAGCAACGTGAAATCACCGAAATCGTGGCAGAAAACATGATGATTTTGGACACCCGCAATCGCGAGGGTGGCCAGCCTGGACCTATGGCAGAAGAGGAAGCCCCCAACGGTGAGGCAGGTTTTGTTGGCGTGACGACTGATGATGTTGCCACGACTAGCGATGATTCTACCGTGGCGCCAGCCGCCGATGTAAGCAAAAAACCGGCAAAGGCTGGCAAGAAAGCTGCCAAAGCCGAGCCCGAAGCGTCGGTAGACGAGACGGTGAATGTGGATGACATACCGTTTTAAAGACAAATCATAAATCATAAATTCTCAAATTCTCAAATGAGAAAGGAAATATGCAAAAGAAAATGAGACCAGAAAAACCGATCATGAGCAAGAATGATGCTCCGATCACTTTTGACTACAAGGACGCAGCCACATTGTCGCGTTTTGTGACCGAGAAGGGCAGGATCCTCCCGCGGGCACGAACAGGGCTTGACGCCAAAGGTCAGAAAGCACTCATGACGGCGGTCAAGCGTGCACGAATGTTGGCATTGTTGCCTTTCGCGAATTAACGTCTGTGGTATTATTGACGGATGGCAAAACTACATCTTAGGACGGTGCGGAATTTAGTATTAGGATTGACGGTAGGGATACTCATTTTTGCCGGTGGTTACCAAGCAGCCATATGGAAGTTGAGCGGACGGGGACTGCCAATTGTCAAACAATTTACTGGTTCGCCTAGCAAAGACGCGGTGGATGTGGCGGATTTTGGCAAGTTTTGGGAAGTGTGGCGGAGACTAGAGCAGTCTTATGTTGACCCAGGCAAACTCGATTATGCCAACATGACTTGGGGTTCGATGAAGGGGCTAGCCTCCTCGTTGGACGATCCTTATACCCAATATTTGCCTCCCAAAGAGAACAAAGCTGCCAATGAAGATTTGAACGGTTCGTTTTTTGGGGTAGGGATCGAGCTGGGGTACCGTGAGGGGACTCTGGCAGTGGTCGCCCCGATCAAGGGTAGCCCGGCCGAAAAAGCGGGGGTAAAGGCAGGAGACCTAATCCTGCATATCAAAGACGAAAAGAAACAAGTGGATGTGGATACACAGGGGATGACGCTGCCCACGGCGGTGACCAATATCCGGGGGGACAAGGGCAGCGAAGTGATTCTAACTTTATATCGAGATGGGGCAGAAAAATCGTTTGAACTGGGGATAAAACGCGACGAGATCGTAGTTCCCTCGGTTGAACTATCTTGGACAGACAGGGGCGGCAAAAAATATGCTCACTTGGAATTGCACCGTTTTGGCGGACGGACGGATAAAGAATGGAATGATATCGTGGCACAAATAATGGCGGCGAAACCGGCTGGAGTGATACTAGATTTGCGGAATAATCCTGGCGGATACTTGGATGGGGCGGTCTCGGTATCAAGTGAATTTTTGGCGAGTGGAGTAGTAGTCAAACAAGAGGGGAGAGATAACAGTGAGACTTATTCGGTGAGCCGGAAAGGTAGTCTGACTTCGATCCCACTTGCGGTCTTGATAAATAAGGGTTCGGCTAGTGCCAGCGAGATCACGGCTGGGGCGCTGCAGGACAACAATAGAGCGAAAATCGTGGGTGAGCAAAGTTTTGGCAAAGGGACGGTGCAAGAGGTGCAGGATTTGTCCGACGGTAGTAGTCTCCACGTGACCATAGCCAAGTGGAAGACACCCAACGGCAAATGGATCCACAAAGATGGGATCACGCCAGATGTAAAAGTAGCCGATGATGACAAGACCGAGGATGTGGACGAGCAGCTGGACGAGGCAGTAAAACAGCTACAGTAACTCAGTATTGCAGTTAGAGCGGTGTTGCAGTCGGGAATAAATTTGACGGGTATGGGAGAATGTATGTAGATTTATTTTTGAGATGAGGTAATATTATGACTCCATTGATTGAGAGAAAAGAGCAAGCAGAAGCAATCTGACAATCAATAAGGGGTCAGGGATATCTGACTGGGCGTGTTAGAATAATAAACAAACCTGGAGTTGGAGATCGTGTCGATCTGTTTATGGTTGACTGTATGAGAGTAAGCTATGCTGGTGGAGAAGAAGAAATTTTTGGGCCACTGGAAGATGGCAGCGTAGAGTTATTGCGAGCGTATTTTTTACAAATGGAAGAATAATAGCTTTCAGTTTGGTTTCAGGAATGGGCGGTAGGTTATAATTTGAATATGAGAACTGGTGGTGGGGTTAGCACATTTTTGATTGGGTTGCTTGCGGGGGTATTTTTGGTGGCGGTATTTGTAGGTGGAGCGGCTAGCGAGCGGATCTGGGGACTACCATTCCTAAACAAATTGGGCGGAACGGGTAATAGCACAGAAGTACTAAACCAGAAGATATTGAACGAGGAAAACGTAGTCACCGAGGTGGCGGAGCGTGTGAGTGACAGCGTGGTCACCGTCACATTTAACCAAAAGACGCCGGTGATGCAGCAGTATTTCCTAGACCCATTTGGGATGTTCCGAGGCCAAAGGCCGAGTGGGCAGGTAAATGAGCAGCAGGTAGATATTGGGAGCGGATTTGTGGTCGACAAGAGTGGATTGGTCGTGACCAATAAGCACGTGGTGTCTCAGGGTGCGCCGGGCGATTATAAAGTAGTCTTAAAAGACGATAGCGAGCACCAGGTGGAAAAAATTTGGCGGGATCCGGCTAATGACCTGGCCATCCTCAAGATAACGGGTGGGAGTTTTGATGCGATTGAGATGGGGGATAGTGATAACTTGAAAGTGGGGAATTTTGTGATTGCGATCGGCACTGCTCTTGGGGAGTTCCGCCACACGGTGACTACCGGGGTGATCTCAGGCCTGGGGAGGGGGATTACCGCGGGGGACAGCCTGGGTGGGTTTAGCGAAGAGCTGGAGAATGTGATCCAGACTGATGCGGCGATCAACCCGGGTAATTCCGGGGGACCATTACTGAACTCTGCGGGGCAAGTGATCGGGGTGAATGTGGCAGTGTCACAAAGCGCCAACAATATCGGATTTGCACTACCCATCAACGTGGTTAAGGACTCGCTCAAGAACTTTAATGCGACCGGGCAGTTTGACAGGCCGTTCTTTGGCGTGAGATATCAACTCCTGACCAAAGAACAGGGGATACTAAACAGTGTGCCGGCGGGAGCGTATGTGCGGGAGGTGATACAAGGCTCTTCGGCAGATTTGGCGGGAGTCAAGAATGGGGATATCATTACCAGGTTTGACGGAGTGAGTGTGGCCGAGCAAAAGGATGGATTGGCTGGACTGATAGGTAAAAAGAAGATAGGGGACAAAGTGGAGATAGAGCTTTGGAGGGATGACAAGGTGGAGAAAGTGACGGTGGAGCTAAAGGGAGAAAACTAACTTAGAATTCAAAACTCATAAGTCAAAACTATAATTTATAACTTTTAAGTTTATGGTTACGGATTTGAACTTTGATTTTTGAGTTTTGAATGAATTACTGTAAGTAAATTGGTCAAATTTCCTTCTAAGATGGTGTCAAGATTATGGAATGACTCTCCAACCCTGTGGTCGGTGACACGGTTTTGGGGGTAGTTGTAGGTACGGATTTTCTCGGCACGCATGCCGCGCCCGACGGCCGCACGGCGAGTTGTGTCTAGTTTGGCCAAACGTGCCTCTTCCTGGCGTTCCCAGAGCTGCGCGCGGAGGTAGTCCAGGCATATTTGACGGTTGCGCTCCTGATATCTCTCCTGAGTGCTGACGACGGTGATACCGCTGGGCTTGTGGATCAGACGGACTGCTGTACTGACTTTATTCACATTTTGTCCGCCGTGTCCGCCTGCCCTAAAAAATTGCCACTCCAAATCTTCGTCGCGCACGGTCACTTTTTGCGGATCCACTTTGGGGAGGACGGCGATACTGGCCGTACTGGTGTGGATCCGGCCTTGTGCCTCGGTCTCGGGGACGCGCTGGACCCGGTGGACGCCGCTTTCCCATTTGAACAGGCCGTAGGCTCCCTGGGGGAGAGTGGGATCATTTGGATGGCCGCTAAAGAGATAAGTGTTTTCGTCCAGGATTTCGTACTTGATCCCCTGGACATCGGCAAACCGGGTATACATGCGGAAGAGGTCGTTCACCCAAATTTTGGCTTCTTCCCCGCCGGCACCGGGGCGGAACTCGACGATGGCAGGACGACGGTCTTCGGCAGTGTCAGGGCTGCTTTCGAGAGCCGCCAATTCCGTCAGTTTGGCGGTACGCGAGTCGTTGAGGCGCGCGAGTTCTTCCCGGGCATACTTACCCAGTTCTGGGTCGAGAGAGAGAGCCGAGCTTTCGGTAATTTGCTGGTCGAGCGCGAGGATATCTTTAGCCAGGAGAGCCTTCGGTTCCAGCTCGGCTAGACTCTCTCCAATGGTAGCCAGCCTGTCGACGTTGGCGGGGTCACTGGCATCGGCAACGAGAGTGTTGTATTCCGCGACAATTTTTTGCAGGTCTGCCATACAATTAGTGTACAGGGAATTGAGCTACTTGGCTTGGGTGGCGCGAAGTTCGGAGAGAGTGGCGGGACCGGCCTGGGTAGTTTTGCGGTCTTTCTTTTTCTTTTTGCCGGTAGCGGCAGCGGCTTTGGCCTGGAATTTTTGCACCCGGCCGACTTTGTCGACAAAGCGCTGCTCACCGGTAAAGAAGGGGTGACACTTGCTGCAGATATCCGTGGTGATGGTGGTTTTGGTGCTGCCGGTCACAAAAGAAGCACCGCATGAGCAGGTCACGGTGATCTGATTATATTGGGGATGGATGTTGGCTTTCATAGGGTAGAATTGTACCAGATAAATTGTTGGAGGTAAATAATGGCGACTGCACAAGAAAAGGGAGTCACTAAAGATTATATTGAAGGAGAGTGGTTTGTGAATGGCCCCGTAGTTCAGTTACAACTAAATGGACGCGGAGCACAAGTTGTCAGTGACCGTGGTACGTTGTCAGCAGAGCAATTTGCGGAGGGAGACCGAGTAACCAGCTTGTTTTCTGTTCCTAAGGAAGACAACTGTAGCATCGAGCTATTATTTGGCCGGAATACATTGGTTATAGTCAATATTTTTCTTGACAGCTATTTTTTGTAGGAGTGATTTTCAGCGCGGAAGACCCCGTAGGCGATCGTGGCTATGGCAGCGAGGGTAAGCCAAGAGGGAGTTTCACCCAGGAGAAAGTAGGCAGCGGGAATGGCGACCACGCCGTTGAGATAGGTGAAGAGATTAGCCTCGGAAACCTCGATTTTACTCTGGGCATAAAGGTAAAGAGCAAAGGCGAGGATCCCGCCCGGAATGGCCATGTACAGGACGGGAAACAGAATTCTCCAATCCCAAATTCTCCAATGCTCCAATGAGGGGAGATTGTTTTGAGAATAAAGAATAAAACCATATATCGCGGCGGTAGCGAGATAGGTGAGGGATCCCAGGTAAAGCGGGGGTTTGGATTTGTAGGTTTTTTTCGCGATCACGGCATAGACGGTATAGAGCAAGTTGTAGCCAAGAATGTAAAGATTACCCAGAGTATTTAGTGGGCTTTCGTGACTAGGAGAAAAAAGTGGGCCGGCGATGAGCAAGAGTGAGCCAAAGAGTGAAAGGGCCAGCCCTTGCCACTCACGCTTACTTTCACGCTCGTGCAGGAACCAGATGCCCCCCAGGACCACAAAGATGGGGCCGGTCGCACCAATGAGCGACGCTTCAAGCGCGCTGGTTTTGGCGAGGCCTTCATAAAGAATAAATAATGGTAGGGCGGTTCCCAAAACTTCGATGAGTAGTTGTTTGAGTAGGATTGATATTTTGGGATGCTTTTGGATATAGAAGGATAGAAAAATGGGGAGGGAGAGGATCCCTGCGACAAGAAAGCGGAGATAGAGGTACTGGAGTGGGGTCAGAAACTCGAATACTGGTTTAACAATGGGAAAGGCAGCGCCCCAGATAAGGGCGTTTGTGGTTAGGGCAAGGTAGGCGAGCCGGCGGGCAGTAGTCACCTAGTTACTATCGCAGTTTCGTGATCGCTTCGTCAAGCGAGAGTGTGATTTGCTCTCGGGTTCTTAGGTTTTTGAGTGTAACAACATTTTTGTCGATTTCGTCCTGACCGATCACCAGGGCGTATGGAATGCCTTTTTTGTCCGCATACTTAAACTGTTTCTCTAATTTATCCGACGGGTCGGGGTAGAGCTCGGTGTTGATCCCGCT
>CAZBFT010000003.1:5322-6851 GCA_964491465.1 uncultured Pseudomonadales bacterium | reverse complement strand
GGGCCTGGCCTTGCAGGCTAGGGGAGAAAATGGTGACAAGGACGCGGGTTGTTTGAGAAGCAGGAATTAATCCAAGCTGATCGGCGGCTTCGACCGTACGGTCAAAGCCAAAGGCGATGCCGGTGCCGGGAATATCCTGGCCGGTAATTTTTTTCATCATACCGTCGTAGCGCTCGCCTCCGCCCACTGAGCCAACTTTGTAGTCCTCTATCACGATTTCCCAGATGGGACCATCGGAGTAGGAGAAGGAGCGGGCGAGCGTGGGTTCGAAGCGGTAGTACTGTGAGCTAAAGCCGGCGTCTTCTAGGTAGCGCGCAATGGTTTGGATGGTTTCGTCCGGCTTGATGCTTTGGACTTGATCTAGGTAGGCCTTGGCTTGCGCTAATGGAATACCTTTTTTCTCCATGTCGGCTAGGACCCCATCCTCGCCGATTTTTTGGAGTTTGTCGATGGCGACAATGGCGGCGTAGGGAACTCCCTGCATTAGCTTGCGACTGTTAAAAATGATCACCGGCTGTTTGAAACCAATTTTTAGGTAAGTGTCGAGATTTTCGGCTATCACCTCGGCATCGGCCGAGGGGTCGGCCACGCCATAGATATCAACGTCGAACTGAGTGAACTCGCGGTAGCGGCCTGCCTGGGGTTTTTCGGCACGAAAAACGTTCTGGAACTGATAGCGGCGAAAGGGGAGCGTGAGCTGGCTAAAATTGGCGCCGATAAAGCGGCAAGTTGGCACGGTCTGATCGTAGCGGAGAGCGACCATGCGGCCGCCAGCGTCTTCGAATTTGTAAAAGAGCTTTTCGTCTTCACCGATTTCGCCTTCAAATAATCCGAGTGGTTCGAGCGTGGGCGTCTCAATCGGTTCGTAGCCCCAGAGTTCGGCGGTTTTGACCATAATCTCCTTGACCCAAGTACGCTTGACAGCGTCGGCCGGCAAGATGTCACGGAAACCTTTGAGGGTTTGTAAGTTTTGTTTTTGCATAGTGTTGTTCATTATAGCCTCCTTTTATTAGTTTTTGGTACGAGAGGAATCCGAGCCTGCGAGGATGATCCTCGCAGGCTTAGGTGTAGGTCATTTAAGTGTACCAACTGCCACCTCGGTTGCTTGTAAGATCTGGTAGTTTTTGACGAGAGGCAAGACCTTGTCAATATCAAGGTAAAATGCTCTATCTTTGGTGATCGCCGGGCTAACCGAGCGCACGAGATCGTAGACTGCCTGGAAAGTGGGTGAGGGTTTGAGCGGTTTGCGAAATTCGTATGCCTGGCACACTGCCAAAAGTTGGATAGCCAAGATTGCTTCCGTGTTTTGGATAATTTCCCGAGCTTGACGAGCTGCAATCGTGCCAAAACTGACGTGGTCCTCTTGATTGGCAGAAACTGGAATCGAGTCGACGCTGCAGGGAGAAGCCAAGATTTTATTTTCGGCGATCAGGGCAGCCTGCGTGTACTGCGAGATCATGAGTCCCGAGTCGAGACCCGCGCTTTTGACGAGAAAAGCGGGCAAATCTTTGGAGCAGGCAGGGTCCATG
>CAZBFT010000003.1:5014-5312 GCA_964491465.1 uncultured Pseudomonadales bacterium | reverse complement strand
ATGAGATTGTTGGTTTGTCGCTCCATGATATTACCTAGATCGGTAACCAAGATTTTAAGCAAATCTTGGGAGTAACCGATCGGGGCGCCGTGGAAGTTGGCGCCGGTCAGACAGACCTTTTCTTTGGTAAAGAAGAGGGGATTATCGGCTACGGAGTTGATCTCCCACTCGGTCATTTGGCGGATAAACTTGAGTCCCTCGCGGGCTGCTCCCAAGACTTGAGGCACAGCGCGTAGAGCATAGGCGTTTTGGACGTTTAGCTTGGGCTGAGCCATGATTTCGCTACCTTTGAGCATGA
>CAZBFT010000003.1:2119-4997 GCA_964491465.1 uncultured Pseudomonadales bacterium | reverse complement strand
TGTATCTCTCTGACCTGGATACAATTTGGCGGCATTGTACTCTTGGGAGTAGGCAGAAGTGACACAGTTGAGTACTTCGATATTCATGCTGCACACTATTTCGGCTTGTCGGAGCATCTGTTCAAAATCGTAGACATTAAAAGCGGCCACGGCGCTCATATACTGGGTGCCATTCATGATAGCTAGGCCTTCACGATATGCCAGCTTGACTGTGGGGATGCCAGCTTTTTTCATCGCCATTTTGCCCGACATCAACTTGCCCTGGTAGTATGCGTTGCCTTGGCCGATTAATACGAGCCCCATTTGGGAAAGTGGCGCCAAGTCACCTGATGTACCCACGCTACCCTTGTTATAGAAGGTGGGAGTGACCCCACGGTTCAGCATCTCGATCATGGTGTTAAAGAGGGTAGGGCGAACACCAGAGTAACCAAGCCCAAAAAGGGCAGTGCGGAGGAAGAAAGCTGCACGAGCGATCTCTTCTTCGACAAACTCACCCCAGCCAGAGCTGTGAGCCCGGAGCATACGGGTAGAGAGTTCACCCGCCTTGTCTTTGGAAATGCGCACATTGCCAAAGCCACCAATACCGGTGTTAAGTCCGTACATCACGTCGCCACGGTCCAGCATTTTGCCGATTACATCCCAGTTGGAGTAGATGTTTACACCAACTTGCTTGACGGGATCGATTATTTGTCTGTCACGGGCGATTCTCACCACGTCTTCGACAGTGATATTGCGCTGGTCCGAAAGTTCGAACGTTTTTTGTTTGTTTGACATATTTACTCCTTGTTCGGCAATAAGCCGCATTATGATCGATTTATTTCTTGACAAGCCGCAATTTCGGCTTCCAACTGGGCTATCTCCAGCTGCCATTTGTCGTAGTCGCCTGGATCTGGAGCCCTAGAACCTTCGTCTCCAGCAAAAGGGGAGTAAGTCGTTGGTTCCAGGCGTCCTCCTTGAATCCAGGGTGGAGTGACTTTGAGCAAGTTTAATTGCTGTTGTAATTCGGTGCAGTTCATAATTTATCCTTACTGTAAATACAAAAAACCCGCCTGGTGGCGGGGTATGGGAAATTGACTAATTGTCGAATTTTTTACGCAGAAAGCGTCCCCGCCACGATGGTATGGCTGGGATGATGGAGATTAGACTTGATAGTTTGTGTCGTCATTGGGGGTAAATATAGCACGGAGCGGGGAATTGTCAAATTTTGGAGCTGGGAACGGGTGAGGTGGAAGCAGCTGGAGACGAAACGGGGCTATTAGTTTTGATGCGCATAAGGTTGGTGGCTGTCGTTGTGTCTTTGGTGGTAGTACCAGTGTAGATAACCACATCGCCTACCAAGAGGTCGGCGAGGTCGAGAGAGGTACTGTCGATGGATTTTACAATTGTTTTGGTGCTCACCGTCAAAGTTTGGTCAGGAGAGGTGAGAACTAGCGTGGTTAGCGCTGGTGGTGAGGGGGGTAGCGCTGACGATGATCCGAAGGCCAGCCAACTCGTCGTCGGCCCCTGGGTTCCCAATGGCAATAATGTAGTCATCGATCCGGACATCGTCAATTTTGATGGCTGTATTTCCGGGAGAACGGAGCAACACAGTTTTGTCGCCCACTAACACTTTTTTCTTGCCGTCTTTGTCGTCTAAGATAATAGTGTCTTTGATCACGTCACGGATCACCCCAATAAGGCCGCGATGCGATGAAAGGGGGAGGTCGGCGTCGTCCCCGCTAATGGTGGCCTGGAGACGTTTTTTGAGGTTTTCGGTTACGGCATTGATGTCATTGGTAGAAGCAGTGGGAGAGGGTGAAGGCGAGGAAGAAGGAGTGGGTGAAGCCGCAAAGGTGGAAGAAAAACTAAGGGTAAAAAGGAAAAGGAGCGCGATGAGAAGGATAAATGTGTGTGTTTTCCGCATAGGATTTTGAAGGTTTCACTCTATCACAAATCTGCAGTGGTGTATACCGCGCTTAGGGTTTTGCTCACCTTGGTCCCGTCGACTTGGTAGACGGTGACAACTATATTGTTGGCACCTTTGACCAAGGCAACTTCTTGGCTGAAACTACCCAACTCGGTGGGCACTATAAGGTATTCACCTTTTTCACCGAGAATGGCGATATAAGTACCAGGTAAAGTTTGGCCTGTGATAACGAGGCTACCAACATTTACTACAGAATTGTCCGGAGTTGTGAGTGCAAGGTTGAGAGCTTGGTTCTCGGGAGAAGTTGATTCTTTGGTTTTACTAGGAGAAGTGAACGAAGACATGTTTTGCTGAAGATTTTGGAGTGCTTTCCTTGCGCGAAGTATACCGCCGGTGACGAGTAGAGCGATTACCAGACCTATAATGACTGCTATAGTGACTTCTTTGCGGGCTTTCATCTACGCACAGTGTAACTCAAAGTTGTGACGCCGTAAAGCGCGTGTTAATATAGAGCGCATGGATATAGCTTTTGCACAGAATACTTGGAAACTAAAAATTAAAAAAGTATCGGTAACGGTGGATATAGACGGGATGGTGAGTGTAAGTAGTGTGGGGCGAAGTGAACCATTTGTAATTAATGAACCGGGAGAGTACGAAATTGAGGGGACCTCGATATTTGGTTATGCCGACGAGGGTGGAGCTAAGGTGTATGCCGTGCAGGGGGACGAAGTCAGGGTTTTGTATTTGGGAGATTTGCCGGGTAAGCTGGGCGAAAAGCTGATAGACGAATTGGACAGCGTAGACGCGGTGATTGTGGGAGTCGCAGTAGCAGATGTTAAACTATTGACCGAGACGATCGAAAAAATTGAGCCCAGCTATGTTTTGCCATATGGGGAAGAGACCAAAGTGGCAGCCTTGGTCAAAAATTATGAACATGGCAGTAAACAAATGCCCAAGCTTAGTTTGAGTCGA
>CAZBFT010000003.1:717-2109 GCA_964491465.1 uncultured Pseudomonadales bacterium | reverse complement strand
CGAGCGACGGTGAATGACGAGACAACCGAAGTGGTTATCTTGGGTAGTTAGTGTAAAATTGGGGTATGGCAGTGCAAAAAGTACCTCCTCATAGTGATGAAGCCGAAAAGAGTGTGTTGGGATCGATCTTGATGGACCGGGACGCGATAGTCCAAGTATCGGAGTTTTTGCAGCCGGAGTATTTTTATAGCGAAAAACACGGCGATATTTATGCAGGGATGCGGTCGTTGTTTGAAGGACGGGAGCCAATAGACTTGGTGACCTTGTCACAAAAACTTAAGTCAATGAAGCTCTTGACCAAGATTGGGGGAGTGACGTATCTTTCGACCTTGGTCGAAGGGGTACCTAGCAGCGCCAACGTGCGACATTACGGCGAGATCATCCAATCCTACTACACCCGGCGCAAACTCATTGCTGATAGTTCGAACCTGATAGAACAATCATTTGATGAGAGTGTGGAAGTGAGTGAGCTGCTAGATGGGGCGGAGCAAAAGGTTTACGCATTGTCGCAAGCCAATTTAAAACAAGGATTTTTGCCGATTCGTTCTATCCTGGCTGAGAGCTTTGACCGGCTGGATGAGCTTTCGAAGAAAGCCGGAGCGCTCAGGGGAGTCGCCAGTGGGTTTAATGATTTGGATAACTGTCTGGCGGGCATGCAGGATTCTAATTTGATTATTTTGGCAGCCAGGCCTGGAGTAGGGAAGACGGCTTTCTCGTTGAACATAGCCCAGTTCGTCAGTGTGGTTTCGAAGGTACCGGTCGGATTTTTCTCGCTCGAAATGAGTAAGGAAGAGCTAGTAGACCGGATGCTAGTGGCACAAGCAGATATTGATGCTTGGAGGTTAAAGACGGGTAAACTTTCACAAGAAGATTTTGGGAAGCTCTCGGAGGCCATGGGGATTTTGGCAGAAGCGCCGTTGTATATTGACGATACTCCTGGTATCAGCGTGATGGAGATGCGAACCAAAGCCCGAAGGTTAAAGAGTGAACATAATTTGGGCTTGATTGTGGTTGACTATTTGCAGTTGGTGCGTGGCCGCAATCTGGAAAATAGAGTACAGGAGGTGGGGGAGATCAGCCAGGGGTTGAAAAACCTGGCAAGAGAGCTAAAGGTACCAGTCTTGGCGTTGGCACAGTTGTCGCGGGCGATTGAGCACCGGGGGACTGGGAGTGCGCCGCAGCTGGCTGATTTGCGGGAGTCCGGCAGCATTGAGCAGGACGCCGATGTGGTAATGTTCCTTTACCGCGAAGACGTCGAGGACCTGGATGAGGCTCCCGACAACGAGGTGGAAACCGCTGAGGAAGATATACTGGACCAGGCGACCGCGGCGCGCAGCATCATCGAACTCAAGGCCGAGATCGTTACCCTCAGGCATCTGGAAGCCCTGGCCT
>CAZBFT010000003.1:0-707 GCA_964491465.1 uncultured Pseudomonadales bacterium | reverse complement strand
GACGTCGAGGACCTGGAAAGTATCAAGCTTATTATTGCTAAACACCGCAACGGCCCCCTTAGGACGATTGATTTGAGATTCCGGGGTGAGCGGGTACGCTTTTATGGGGTGGATAAGAATAGGTAGTGCCTGGGGAGGGACTCGGACCCTCAAGGTTGTTAAGACCACAAGTTTTTGAGACTTGCGCGTATACCAATTCCGCCACCCAGGCAGTGATTAGCTATTATAGCGTGATTAGCGGAGAAACCAAAGAAGGGCAAGCAAAAGGATCTGGGGAGCAAGTCCGTCGAGGGGACGGGGAATGGAGTGGTGAAAAGAGCCGTGAAAGCGGTTGACGGACTTGAGCCAGTGGGGCTCGTATTTCCAGAAGTTGCGGGGAGCAACGAGGAAGTCGGGGAGGAGACCCAAAAATGAACCCCAAATTTGGGGTTCATTTAGATGAGAGGAAAGAGATGTTAGATGATAGGAAGACAGTGGGAAAAAGGCTAAGACAAGGAGGCCGGCAAGGAGGATGTCGATGATCTCGTGGCGGAAGGCGCTGCCCGGGGTTTTAGCCCCGCGGCTCAGGCCGGTGCCAGCATCCCAGTGAGGGATGGCGTCTTCCAGATAGTGTGAGAGGAGAATGAGCGGCACGGCCAAAAGGGGATTGCCCACCTTGACGGCGATAAAGGCGCCCGTGACGGCATGGGAAATGCTGAGCATTCGCT
>CAZBFT010000002.1:26976-32437 GCA_964491465.1 uncultured Pseudomonadales bacterium | reverse complement strand
TTACCTATGCCGAGTTTTGCTACGGTCTCCAAAAAAATACTCCCGCCAACTGTCACGTTCAAAATTTCTTATTCTTTATTGATAATCAACCAGTGGGTTTCGGCGGCATTATTGGCTCATCATCTCTCGGCATTTCCTACATGCACAACATAGGCATATTGCCACCGTACCGTCGACATGGATATTTCACTGCGCTCACTCAACATCTACACAACCTGTCCTTATCGTGGGGGATCAAAAACATTTACGCTCTTGTCGAAAAAGACGGAGCCTCATATCAAGGCTATGCCAAACTAGGTTATCGTGACGCCGCAACTTATTTTCTTTACAATACTTAACCAACAACGACTCAAATCTATGAATATCCGCCTCCGCCGTTCAACCCAAAACGATTGGCAAATCATTCAAAAACTCAACCTGGAAGTTTATGAAAATAGTTATCAATTCGACGCTTATCTAAACCCTCACGATCCTGACTCTCTAAACTCCACTAAAGGTTTTCAAGACGATGTCGCCAATCCCAACAAATTTTGCATGATCGCCGAAATCGATGACAAACCAGTCGGATATCTCGTTGGTGGTGAGAACAATCTTTCTTGGCGCACCAACAAAAGGGGAGAAATCTTTCACATGGGTGTCTCTCCAACTCAGCGTTCACACGGGATTGGCACCATGTTGGTCAACAAATTTAAGAAGTGGTGCAAAGCCAAAGGTATGACCCATATTGCCGCCACAACTTACTTTAACGATCAAAATGCTCGGCACTTTTATGAGAAGCAAGGCATGGCTCCAATCGACATCTCCTTGGAAGGAGCTATCTAACAATAGTTTTGATCATCACACTCACCTTACTGGCTTCTATCCCAAGCTATAATTTTGTGGTTTAATCAATACTGTTATTCATCAATTTTTAAGGAAATCTATGCCAGCCAAAAAATCTGCCAAACGTAAGCCACTAGTTAGTAAGAAAAAACAGGAAGAATTTAAAGTGGAAGGCAAAAAAGTCGTCAGTAAAATCAAGGCCCTGATCAAAGAGGGGAATGTAAGGAAAATCACGGTCAAAGACAGCAAGGGTAGGATCATCCTCTCACTCCCTGTCACCGCCGGCGTTATCGGCGCCATCCTCCTCCCCCCACTCATCGTGGTCGGTGGACTGGCAGCCATGCTGACCGAATGCACCATCACCGTCGAGCGCAAATAAACCAATTAACTTAGTGGCGAAGTTTCCTCAATACATACCATCTTGCCGATTCTACGAATCGATATAGCTTGTATAGGATCGGCTGGGCTACCCAGTCCCACGTCCCCACATACTCCACGTGCCTCGCCCCATATCCCAGCTTAAAGTTATGGAAACCGAACCACGGATCTTGTGTATCCGGCTCAGGCCCCAGCGCCCCCCACATATCCAAGTACTTCAGTTTCCACTTTTTCGCCAGTTTTATCGCTTCCCACATGACCAGGTTATTCGCCATCACCTCCCGGTGCTCGCGCGTGCTTGCCCCATAGGGGTAATACAGTGTGTCGTTAAGCTTAAAAAGCACCCAAGTCGTGATAATCTGTCCCTCGTATTTCGCCACCAGCAAATGTGCCGCTAATTGATTTGAGAATTTGTCATTTGTGATTGGAGAATTCCCCAACACCTCCCACATTTTTCGATGGTAGCTGGAGCTATGAGCATAAAATCCTTGCCGCTTGGTCGTCTCCTCTGTCAGTTCCAAATACCGCTCTAGTGCCACGGGGGAGTCGTCCAGCTCTACTATTACTCCCTTTTTCTCCGCCACCCGGATGTTGTAGCGGGTTTTTTGTTTCATGGCTGCCAGCAATTCTTCTTCACTTGGCGTCACATCCAGCACAAAGTTGTACTTGGTAAAGAGCGATCTGCCGGCAACAAAGCCGTTCTTGTGCATTTCTTCTTGCACCTTTTCCCTTGCATCTTGCACCTCGATCTTTGGTTCACATTTGATAAATATGCATTTATACTCTCGCGCCACCTTTTCCAATACAGCTATTACCTCTTTGGTCAGCTCTACGCCCTTGGGGTAGTACCCCACATTCCAGCCCGTATGTGGGATCGGGTGAATCGTAATTTGAATCGGCTCAGCTAATTTCCCGTTCTCAAAGATCCCATATCTCGCTACTTTTACCCCTGTTTTCTCACGGAACTCTCCCCACTCCCACGCTTGCAAAGGATGTATCGCCAGTTTGTCCCACTCTTCCCGGTATTTTTCGTCTTTTATTTCCCTGATTTCCATAATGTTATTCTAACTTATTCTCTACTGCTCTTACTGCAAAACTGGTAAACTGCTCTAACTTTGCTATCTATTTAGCAATTCCTCCACGCTCAAATTTCCGGACAAAAAATCATCCAGCGTCGAATCTTCCAGCGAGTCAATACGGATCCCCGTCTTCTTGGTCTTAAACTCCGCCCCATGCTCTTCCCAAAACTTTTTCTCTTCTCCGTTCATTATCTGACCCACTGGCACTCCGACTTTCCGGCTATCTGAGTTTTCCGATTGTCCGATATACTGAAATAATATCGGCTCAATCTCATCAATAAACCGTGATCGCACTTGATATCCGGTACTGCCCCACACCGTCCGCTGCTTGGCATAGCTCATATACAACTTCTCCTTGGCCCTGGTGATCCCCACATATGCGAGCCGCCGCTCCTCTTCCATTTCTTCTAGCTCCATCAGACTGCGGGAATGGGGGAACAATCCCTCTTCCATGCCAATCAAAAATACGATAGGGAACTCCAAGCCTTTAGCCGCATGTAGAGTCATCAGCGTCACCGCATCTACCCTGCCTTCTCCTTTACCCTTTCGCCCTTTTACTCTATTACTCTGTACTTTTTCCCCTTGGTAGTATTCGCTTTGCACCAGCGCCACGTTCTCCAAAAAAGCCGTCAAATCCTCAAACTCCTCGGCTACTGCCTGTAACTCTCGAATATTTTCAATGCGACTCAAATCCTCTTCGACGTCTTCGTTAAATTGTTCCAAATATTTAGACGTCTCAATAATCATCCCCAGTATCTCGGCCGGGTCATGGGTCACTCCCTCCATTTGCTCTTTTAGTGCCAACACCATCGCCAGTCTGCGCTTGCCGACCTTTTCCGCCCTGGTCATCGATACTTTGTCATTTGGGTTTAGGAGCACGCGTAGATATGCCAGCAAATCCTTGATTTCTTTGCGCTCGTAAAACTTGGTCCCGCCGACCAAGACGTACGGGATGCCTGCCCTGATAAATCCCTCTTCGATCGCCCGACTCTGCGCGTTGGTGCGGTAAAGGAGGGCTATTTCATTCCACGCCCTCCCGCTCTCGTGCAACGCCGTTATTTCATTGGTGATCCGCGCTGCCTCGTCCGTCCCACTATATGCTTCGATCAGTCCGATTTTCTCGCCCGCCCCCTCCTCGGTCCAGAGCGATAGAATGGGGTGATTTTTGTTGTTTCCGATCACGCTGGTCGCCGCGTCCAGGATATTTTGGGTCGAACGGTAGTTGCGCTCGAGCCTGATCTCAGTCAGATCGGGGTAGTCTTTTTTCAGCTTGGCCATATTGCGGTAGTCCGCGCCGCGCCAGCGGTAAATCGACTGTGACGCATCCCCCACCACCGTGAGCCGTTTGTGGGCACTGGAGAGTAGGGTAGTCAGCGTATACTGGGCCGTGTTGGTGTCTTGGTACTCGTCCACAAAAATATACTTAAACATTTGTTGATACATCTCCCTGATCTCGGAATTTTTTTGCAGTAGCTTGACCGTGAGTGAGAGTAAATCGTCAAAGTCCACCGCCCCGTATTGTTTGAGATATTTTTCGTACTCGGTATATGCCGCTGCCGCTGCCTCTTGGAACGGTCCACGCGCCATCTCACGGTAAGCCGGACTTTCTACCAATTCCTGTTTGGCGGAGCTTATCATCCCCATGATTGACCTGGGTTTAAATCGCTTGGGATCTAGTCCTAGCTCTCCCTGTATTTGCTTGACCAAGTCCTCTTGGTCTCCGTCATCATAAATCACAAAATCCCGCGATAGTCCCACCTGGGGTGCAAATCGCCGCAGCATCCTAGCACTTGTTGAGTGGAATGTTCCCACATTGGTCAAATTAATCTCTGCCACCCTATTTACCCGTGCCTTCATTTCGGCCGCAGCCTTGTTAGTAAAAGTGACCAAGAGTAGTTCGTCTGGCCTCACTCGGCCGCTGTGGATCAGGTGTGCGGCCTTGTAGGTGAGGGTTTTGGTCTTGCCACTGCCGGCACCGGCCAGAATCAGTAGGGGACTTCCCTCGTGCTCCACTGCCTCCCTTTGTTTATCATTTAGCTCGCTCAAATAATCTTGCATAAGGTACAATACTACTACATATGGAGTTTATCTTGTTGGCTAATTTTAAGTCGCATAAGACAGTAGCCGAAGTCGAAAATTGGCTTAAAACCGTCTCTCCCGTCGCCCAAAAACATCAGGACAAAGTTAAAGTACTAATTGCTCCCAGTTTTGTACATCTTCCCCTTGCAGCTGAGCTACTGACAAACCGACATACTGACAAACCGACTAGCCGATTTGCCGATTTTCCGAGTATTTATCTTTGTTCCCAGGACGTCTCTCCCTTCCCCCCCGGCGCCTACACTGGTGCTGTGAGCGCGGTCCAACTGGCCGATCTCAGAGTTAAATATTGTTTGGTCGGCCACTCCGAGCGCCGTCGTTATTTCCACGAAAGCTCTTCCGATATCGCCAATAAAGTAGCCAACTTACTGGACCAAAAAATTATTCCCGCCGTTTGTGTGTCCGAATCTGACATTGTCCCCCAATTTGGGGCACTGATCGATGACCTCAAAGACCGCTGCCTCTACTGCTTCGAACCACCGGACGATATTGGTGGGACGGTGACGGCTCCTCCGGAGACTATCCAGGCAGCCGTTCAAAAAATCAAGCAGCATACTTCCGCCCCCATCCTGTATGGCGGCTCGGTGAATCCCGACAACATCACCTCCCTGCTGCCACTCGGCTTGGATGGTGCTCTCGTCGCCACTGCCTGTCTGGATCCTGACCAATTTAACCGTATTATCGAAAAAATTGCTCATGCTCGCTAAAAAAATTCTGTTGGTCACGTTAGGTTTGGCCGTTATCGCCTTGGGTTGGTGGTACTATCACAACTCCTTTGCCCGCCGTGTTGTCAGCGGCGTCATTAGTAACCCTGCCACCAACCTCCAATCTACTGCCGGCCGGACCAATCTAGTACTCCTGGGCATCGGGGGTGCTGATCACGAAGGGGGGGACCTCACGGACAGCATCATCTTGGTTTCCCTAGAGTTGACTAGTCGCCAAGTCACCCTTATCTCCATCCCGCGCGACATTTGGGTTGATTCACTCCGCGCCAAAGTTAATACCGCCTATCACTACGGGGAAGAACGTAGGGCTGGTGGTGGACGCGACTTGGTCAAATCTGCCGTCAGCGAAATTACCGGCTT
>CAZBFT010000002.1:0-26943 GCA_964491465.1 uncultured Pseudomonadales bacterium | reverse complement strand
ATTCACTATGCCGTCGTACTCGATTTCTCGGGTTTTGTGCAGGCGATCGACGCAGTCGGCGGATTGGACCTGGTAGTTGACCGTACTTTTGACGACTACAAATATCCCATTCCGGGCCGTGAAACCGCGCTCCCAGAAAGTGACCGCTACGAACATATCCATTTTGACGCCGGGCCTACTCACATGGACGGCGCGACCGCCCTCAAATTTGCCCGCTCGCGACATGCGATAGGGGACGAAGGCACCGACTTTGCTAGAAGTAAAAGGCAAGAAAAAATTATTCTGGCTTTTCGCGAAAAGATCTTTAGTAGTAGTACATTGTTCAACGCCACCACCCTCACCAACCTCAAATCTACCGTCGCATCTTCAATTGATACCGACGTGAGCGAGTCGGAGTCGGGGAGTTTTCTCAAAGTTTTGTTGGGTATGAACCGCACGGATGATATCCACAGTGTCGGACTCGAACAATTATTTATTAATCCCAAAAACTCCAGGGTCTACGATGATCAATGGGTGTTGGTACCCTCGGAATCTTGGGACAATATTCACGCTTATGTGGCCGAAAATCTGGTCAAGTAAATATCTGCCTTGGTTAGCTCTTTTCCTCGCCGTTGGCATCCGGCTCTATGGCAGCACTACCACCGCTCAGCCTTACGACATGGGGACCTACAACGCTTGGGGCAATCATTTGTTAAGCGTCGGCGCCCGGCATTTCTTTGACAACATCTGGTCGGACTATCTCCCCCTGCCAATTCTCAGTTTTGGCATCCCCGCCTACCTCTCCCAAGTTTTCCATTGGGACTTTAGTTTTATCTTCAAGCTTTTCCACTCAGCTATCGAAGTCATCCTGATTCTTCTCTTACCCAATTTACCTCTCTTACCCAAACTTCTTCTTCTTTTGTCTCCCGCTCTAATCGGCGACACCTCATTTTGGGGCCAGGTAGACAGCATTCCCTCTCTTCTCGCCCTTTTATCGTTATCTTTACTGCTCAATAAGCCTAATACTAAATACAAAATACTAAGCGCCAAATACTTCTCCGCAGCTCTATTTGGACTAGCCGTCGCCTACAAACCCATCCTCATTTTAGTTGCTCCCGTTCTCTGGATCGTAGCCATCCAAAAGAAATACTTCTGGCAATTCCCCTTGTTTTCTGCTGCCACTTTTTTTGCAACCGGCATCCCGACCGGTGGCTGGAGCTTTCTGCCTCACCTTTACAGCCGCATTATGGATCAGGCCGGCACTTACCCCTTTATGACCATCAACGCCTGGAACCTGTGGTCGCTGGTCCCCAACCTTGCTTGGATTCCCGATTCCGGTAGTGTTTTGGGTATCTCCGCCCGCGCACTCGGCCTTACTCTTTTTACTTTATTTACCCTAATTATCTTTAATCACTGGCGCAAACTTAAGTTTGCTCCGCAATTTGCTCCTCGATTGGCCGCCACCATTCTCATTTTGTTTTATGCCTTTACCACTCGCATGCACGAACGCCATCTCTTATTTGGTCTGCCTTTCCTGACACTTGCAGTGCCGGCCCAATCGTTTCTTTGGCTCCCCTTGTTTCTTTTAACTTGTACCTTTTCCCTCAATTTGTATAGCGCCTTTTATTGGGTCAACCACGCGCAAGTTTGGCCACTTCCTTTGTGGGTGACCTCACTCAGTTCCTGGGCCATTGTTCTGACCGCCATCAGTCTCGCCTTTATCTGGGACTGGCAAAAATCTCTCTCTTCTCTCTTCTCTCTTCTCAAATCCAACAAACTTCTCGTTGGCATTTTGCTCATTGCTTCACTGCTACGATTGACCAACCTCTCCCATCCCCGCGCCTATATTTTTGACGAAGTTTATCACGCCTTTACCGCCAAAGAATACCTGCACAATCGCATCGAAGCGTGGGAGTGGTGGACTACTCCGCCCGAAGGGGTCGCCTATGAATGGACCCACCCGCCTGTCGCCAAATACGGTATGGTCTTGGGGATGCTCCTGTTTGGGGAAGATGAATTTGGCTACCGTGTGGGCAGCGCCGCCTTGGGGATCATCAGTATCCTGGGAATTTACATGTTCACCCTCGCTGTTTTCCAGCAAAAAAAGCTTGCCCTACTTGCATCTTTGCTCGCCAGCCTCGAAGGTCTGCACATCTCCCAATCTCGTATCGCCATGAACGACATTTATATGCTATGTTTTTTTGTTTGGTCGCTGTATGCCGCCGTCAAATCACGCTGGAAATGGAGTGCTGTCCTCTACGGCCTCGCTTTGGGGTGTAAATGGAGCGCCCTTTATGGCATCGTCCCTCTCACCTTTATTTATCTTCACTCCAATAATCCTTTATCCTGGAATCTAAAATCAAGCATTCGACACCTCGTTTTTGCCATCCGGATGTTGTTAGTTACTCTAGCCGTTTATGTATTGACATTCACTCCCTTTATCCTTGCTGGTCACACCTGGGATCAGTGGTGGGAGCTACGCCGTCAAATGTGGTACTACCATACCCATCTAGTAGCCACTCATGGATACCAATCCACCCCGCTGCAGTGGGTTGTCTCTGCCCGCCCAGTTTGGTACTGGGTCGATTATGCCGGTAGCCTCGTGAGCAATATTTATGCCCAAGGCAACCCCGTTTTGCTTTGGCTAGGATTAATCGCCGCGATTATGCTGCTCCCCAGGATTCTGCGCTTCCCATATACCATCTCCTATCTCTTATATTCTATTTTTACTCTCCCCTGGGTCTTCTCTCCTCGCATCATGTTCTTTTACCACTACTTGCCCTCTGCTACTTTTCTTTGTGTCATTCTCGCCGCCTGGTTATTCGAACTGCCCTACAAATACCGCGTCCTCTGTTTAATTCTAATTTCTAGTTCTTTGATTCTCATTGCACCCCTTCTCTATGGCCTTCCTACTCCAGAAGTTTACCGCAACACGATCTTTGGTCTCTTCCCCAGCTGGAAATAATAATCAGCACATCAGTACACCCGGCAATTCGGCTAGTCATCACTACCAGCTTGCCAGCAACACACCGATTACCTGATAAACCGACATACTAACAAACCGGCAAACTGATTCACTGACGTGCAGATTAAATAAGTAGCAGTCCCAACGCCCCGAGTATCAGTAGTACTAACCCGACCCCCATCGTCCCAGCCGTGATCTCAAACACCCCAGCCTCTGGCAGCGCCGTGGGTGCCTCAGATGGTTGGGTCACCACCACTATCCCAGTGGCTGTTAGGTTGACGGCGCAGCTATCACGTTGGCCGTTACTCGAAAAGACTTCGGCCGTGTTCGCCACCGAAGCAGTTGACGAAGTATTCAGAGTAGCGCGGAAACTGCGTTGGGTTTGTGCTCCTGCATTTAGCGTTCCCATTGTGCATGTCAAGGTTCGGGTCGCCGAGTCGTAGCTACAGTCACTGTCGGCATCGACGAAGGTTAGATTGGTAGATAGTACATCAGTGATCTTCACGTCCGGCGCCGCGACCCCCCCATTGTTCTTAGCAATAATGTTGTAGGTCACGGTTGTCCCGGTCTGTAAACTAGAAGCATCAGTAATCCGCGACTCCAAATAGTAGAATCCGGCACGATTCCTCGAATCATCCGCGTATACCTCTTTAGCCACACAGTCCAAGTTGGCTGATAGTGCAGGGGAAGGTGAAACCGACGGAATCACCGATGGGCTAGGTATAGGCGAGGGCAATATAGAAGGTGAAGGTGAAGGAGTGGGTGAAGGTGAACGAGAAGGAGTGGGTGAAGGTGAACGAGAAGGCGATGGGGATGGTGAAATCGAAGGTGAAGGCGAAGCACAAGCGACCACAAACTTAGTTGAACACACCGCCTCCGCCGGATTCACTTCAAAGATCGGCGCGGTCGTGGGGGTCACTGCCACAGTCGGAGTAGGGGTCGGGGTGGGTCTAGTCACTGTCGGCTTGCGTAGGTAATAAACCAAAGCCACGGAAACCACAATCACCCCAAATATTCCGAGTCCAATTAATAGTGATTTCTTCATGCTTGGTTTCATTGTGTTGCTCCTGTCCATGTAGGATCACAAATCTCGGTGGCTCCACTGGTCACGCAAGCTCGGCACTGTACTTCGTAAGATCCGCAAGCGGCTATTGTCAGTTCCGACTTTCCATTAGTCTTGGTAGTCAAGTTTGTCCAGGCACCATCATTTATGTTATAGCGGTATTTGTATTTGAGTGCCGCCGCTCCTCCAGTATAGGTAGAAGTCCCTGTACACGTAAACGTTATTTTGTCCCCAATCTTTGGAGCCGTAGTTGGCGCCTTAGTCAATCCTGTACAGGCCATCACCGGTGAAGGCGAGGGAGAGGGAGAAGGGGAGGGGGTGGGAGAGGGAATTGGTGACGGCTTGGGAGTGGGAGTAGGAGTTGCCGGAACACATCTTTCGTCAACGCCACCAGAGCACTTATCACTCGTACCCATTAAACACCACTTACCATTAATTTTACACTCATCGCGTATAACACTACACCAATGTCCATTGGCATCACACTTACTACCCGTACCAGGTTCTGTCACTGGTTCACCCCCAGCGGCAGTACATTGAGCCGCAGTCTTAATACTGCCACAACTTACAGGTCCTCCTGCATTCAATAATACGCACTGCCCACTAGCGTCCAACTCATAACCTGCAGCACAAGGGAATTCACACAGGCCATTCTTGCAAGTAGCACCTTGATCACATATTACACTTGCACATGGTTTGCAATTTGGATCAACCTTGGCACAAGGTTGCCATGCCGTTCCACTCGAATTACACGTAGACTTGGCAGGACACCCATCAATCGGTGTACAGTTATTTTGAGCTCCTGGAGTACAAATTTCAGGGTCTCCTCCACCCCCACCGCCCCCACCTGGTTCTGAACAATTGATTCCACATTTCCCTCCTCCGGAGCATGTCCCCTTTCCAGAACTTTTACACGTCCAACTTTTTGGTACACACTGTCCAGCATCTGCCTCACCGCAAGGCATGGTGATCGCAGCAATTAACCCAGGTTTGCCCGATAGCCTTTCATATCCCCAGAGTCCACCCACTACCCCCACTACAAGCAACAATACTCCAGCCAATACTCCCACTACCTTCCCCTTCCCTCCCTTTTTCTTCTTTGGTTCGGGTGGGACGGCGGGAGCGGGAGGAATGGGCGGAGTGGGGGGGAGATAGCTGCTAGTGCCCTCTGTAACTGGGGTTGGGGCAGGACTCGATGGGGCGGCCATAGCCTGAGCTGCTGCAAACGCGAGCGGTGTATCGTCTCCCATCGGGACACCCGTAGATGGGGCCGGCTGTGGCATGGGCAGTGGTTCTGGTTGGGGTAAAGTGACTGGTTCCGGAGCAGACGCCACCAAAGCTTCCACGGGCTTAGTGGGGTCAGCTGGGTTCACCAACTCCGTTGGGACGGTCTCGGTCGGAGGCATTGGTGCAGGCGTTGTCATTGGTTGCACCGGCTCCATAGGAGTAGTTGCCGGCGGGTTACCCAAAGCGGCATTCACAGCTGCCTGGGGATCTGGTAATTGTGTGTCAGGCATAACAATCCTAAAGCGCTAATAAGAACGCTCCTATCACCATCATGACAATAGATGCGCCTGCCGTCAATAGAGTCGGAGTGATTACCCCAGTGACAGGCACCCCGCTATCAGTCGCCGGTAACGTATCTCTCGGAGAAGGTGTGGGAGTAGGGGTTTTACTCGCTATTGGCGCAGCACTGGTTTTTACGCTCGCCGAAGGGGTCGACTCAAACGCCGGGGTTACCACAGTAGTATTTATATTAAACACGCGGCTTACTTTTTGTTCTTTGTTACTACTGTCTTTGTACGACACAATTAGGGTTTGTTTACCGGCTTTCAAGTCCACCACCGGTGCCCAGCTCCACGTCCCGTCCAGGTCAGTCAACACCGTGTCACTTACTGCCTTTTGCCCGCTAACTGCGATGGTTAAAGTGATATTAGCCGGACCTGTGCCCCTAAATTCTGGTCGCAGGGTCGACAGTACTTCGCCCTCTACACTAGGATTAATAATTTTCAAACTGGAATCCTGTATTTCGTTCACGCTACCCGCCAATGGCTCTACGTTAAAAATTGCCGGCGTCACGGCGCTGGCAGTCGGGGTTGGGGAAGAAACCGGGTTATCCAACTCGGCGATTTGTGGAGCCACTTCGGCTGTGCGGTAGTCGGCATTTTGTCCCAGTGTAATTAAGGGGACCGGTGCCGAATTGGCGGTCGAGACTGTCACTGTCGATTCTTCCCCCGCGCCTTCGACCGTCACCGTGGCTATTGTCGCCGACGGATCATACGTCGCATAGCTTTTGAGATCAGTTGCTCGGATCGTCGACAACGACAAAGTATAACTGCCGCCAGCTTTGACCAAAGTTGAGACCGGCGCTGACCCAGGGAGGGATAAATACACAATCGCGCCTTCAGCACTCGCTCCTGTACCTGGCCTAATCGTTCCATAAAAGCTCTTGGCCGGCGGTGTCTCTCCGATTACCGGACCAGTCTGGACAGCGTAAGGCGAACCATTGTTGTCAAAGCGAGCTTGACCGGATCCCGACACAATTCGGAACGAATATTGAGTGTTAGGCTGTAACCCTTCTACGGTCACTTGGTGTGTCTTGGAACTCACCTCTCCCCGTTCATCCGCTGCCTGCTCGGTAATCTTTTCCCCAATTTTCCCGTACTCAATTTTGCCTTGTGTGCTCTGTGTCGTAATCCATGACACGCTAAACTTGCTATCCGCCACGTTGGTAATTCTCACTTTGCTCGGCATAAGCGTAGCGTCAACCTTGGGCTTATTTTGGCTAATCCACCAAACCCCGTAGGCTACAGCTCCGGCCAACATCAAAATGCCCAAAATTGTAGGAAATTTCCGGGCCAGAAGATTCATATTACTCCCATGCTAACACAAAATTACTCTTGGATAATAGCTGCTTCGGTCGCCGTTTCTATGGCCACCTCTACCTCATTGATGGTCATGGTTGCCAACTGCTCCGCTGCACCCTGGGTAGTTCGGTCTCGTTCAGTGATTTTTTGTAGCGTTGCCTCGTCCATTGTGGGAGTGATCACTTCCATGGCAGTCGGGTCTACATCTACTTCGCTCTGTCCGCTTAATGACTGATAAATGCTTATACATACCCACAAAACCGACCCCAACAATGTGAATACCGCCATCTGATAATAAGCCTTTTTGACCATGATTATATTATTTCTGGCCATACTATTTGATTCCTTTGATAATGTTCGGTATGGCTTTGGCTAGCTGTGCCTCATCGGCCATGTAGTAAGTAGTGCCCATTATCGTCAGGGTAAGGTTATCGCTGTCTTCACTTTTATTATCCCGCCCAAAATTCAAGCCTGTGATGGCGACCAGTCGGTCCATTTTCATAATAGACTGCAAATATTGATTTATCTGAGTATAGTTGCCGCTCACTCGAGCATCAAATGTCAAAGGAATCGCTCCCGAATTCTTCGTCAGGGTAAAAGGCGCAAATAATTTAGTAAACAACACACTCCCACCCAAATTAGAAGAATCATATTTCACTCCGGCCTGCTCAGCCAGGATCGTCAGTGCACTCTCAAGCGAGTCATACCCAGCCGTCCCCATCGGGATACTGGCATCAAGTGCCCCAAGTTTGGGTTTTACCCCTTCCATAATTACATTAACTTGATTCAAAGCGGCCACCTTGACCTCCAGCTGTGACAGTGTCTTTTTGGACTCTTCAATTGTTTTTTGTAAATTCACGATTGTAACCAGTGTTGGTCGCAGGGCGAACATCACAAAAAATGCGACGATCATGATCGACAGCACTACAGGGAGCGATGTTTGCACAGCCGGGATCCGATAATACCTAGCCAAATCTAGCTGATATTTCTTAGTTCGGCTAGCTTGATACTGCAGTGGTCTGGCCGTTGTCATAGCTTCTCCGCCGTCTTTACACCGGTGTTGTATGTGATTGTCAGGTCAAACTGCATTTGAGCATTTTCTGTCCCGCCATCTTGAATTTTGTTCACGGTGATGCTTTTAAACAACGGCACTTTTTGCGCTGCCGTCAAAAACTGCCCGAATCCATTTAATGATCCTGCGTACGCGCTCAGGTTAACCGTACTCTCCGTGATATTCAATTTATCTAGCCACACATCAGCTGGGGTAATTTGGGTCAATTGGGTCAAGATCTCGGACTCTTTGTTTTGTTGGTCCAGGATTTTTGTTGCCAAACTGACTCGCTTCTGCGTCAAAATAAAGTCCTTCTCGATTTGCTCATACGACTTGATAATCGCCACATTTTTGTTAATTGATTTCTTTAGATCCGTCAGTTGCCTGTCGAGCGAAAATCTCCACAAGAAAGTTCCCATCACTATCAATTGTGTCAAAATGACCGCCCACTTCCCAAAAGCCAGTGCCCACTCTAGCACCACTCCCATCGCACTCGACTCAAACTCATCACGGGGAAGCAAGTTAATCGATTTTTTGTGACCAAAGAAAGCGGGCAGCTGCATGAATCCAGTATAGCTAACCTGCGGAACAATACAACAACCGCTCTAACTTCACTTCCCAAACGGAGATTTGGTCAACTTGGCCCTAATTGCCTTGAGTACCCTTGCCTTCATCCTCGCCGCCGTCCGGAGAGTGACCAGCTTTTTCGCTACTGCCTTGTCCAACGCTTGGTACAAAGCCGCTACCGATTCCTTGGAAGGACTTTGTCTCACCTCTTTGATTGTGGCCTTAACCCTACCGGTAACCGGCTCGTTGGTCATCGCGCGCTTCTTGTCCACCCTCTGTTTCTTGATGGCTGATTTGGTTATCGGCATATTACGGCGTAGTATATCAGGACAAGTATTAATTGACAACGACTTTTCACTTTTTACTTTTCACTCTACACTAACCTTGTATGTTCAAACGCTTTATGCAAAACGGCCGCGATCTTTTCGAAAAAGAAAGTTCTTCCATCCTCTCCGCCGCCACCATTATCATGGGCGCCACGCTTGGCTCGGCTGTACTTGGTTTAATTCGCACTCGCCTGCTCATCAGTTACTTTTACGCCGATCCCCGGATCGTAGATGTTTTTTGGGCTGCCTTCCGGCTACCAGACATGGTCTTTCAAATTATCATTGTCGGCGCCCTCTCCTCCGCTTTTATCCCAGTTTTTAGCCGCTACTTGGGTGACAATGGCCACGCCAACAAAATCGCTTGCTCTCTGATCAACGCTGTTATGTTGGTCATGATTGTGCTCTCGGCCGCTATCTTTATTTTTGCTGCCCCACTTTCCCGGCTGATTGCTGGTGGTTTTTCAGCGGACCAATTATCCCTAATGACCAACCTTACCCGCATCATGGCCGCTGCCCAGCTCTTTTTTGGCTTCTCTTCATTCCTCACCGGCATCATCCAATCCCACAAACGCTTTTTGATCCCGGCCCTGTCCCCGATTTTGTATAACTTGGGTATTATTTTGGGCATTCTGTTGTTTGGACGATCCATGGGTATTTATGGCGCTGCCATCGGAGTAGTGATGGGAGCCTGCCTACATTTATTAGCTCAATTACCCCTAGCCAGTAAATTAGGTTTCCGCTATCTCCCCACCATCGACTTACGTCATCCCGCCGTACGCGAGATGGGGGGTCTAATGCTCCCCAGGGTCTTAACTCTATCTCTTACTCAAATCGAGGCGACAGCCATCATCACTTTTTCCTCTTGGCTCTCCGTCGGCACGGTGACTATTATCTCTATCGCCCAGCAGTTAGCCAACCTGCCCGTTCGTTTAATTGGGATCCCGATCGGCCAGGCTTCGCTACCGTTTTTTGCCAAAGAAACTGGTCGTCACAACCTTAGTGACTTAGCCACCATGGTCAACAACACTATTCTGGAAATGTTATACCTGGCACTTCCCGCTTCAGTTATTGTCCTCATCTTGCGTATTCCCTTGGTTCGCTTGGCTTACGGAGCCGATTCTTTCCCCTGGGCGGAGACCGTCTTGACTGGCAAATTGGTTGCCATTTTGGCCATCTCCATCGCCGCCCGCTCGCTCACCCACGTGTTGGTCCGCGTCTTTTACGCGCTTCACGATACCCGCACTCCCTTTATTGTCAACTTGCTTTCAACCATAACCAACGTAAGTCTGAGTTACTATTTTCTGTTTGTGATCAAATCTGGTGTACTCGGCATGGCCTTTGCCATCACCGTCGCCTCGCTCATCGAGACCGTGATCCTTACCTCCATCCTCTATAGCTTGGCCCAATTTGCCGTTTCACACATCTTAGCTCCTCTAGGCAAAATGCTGCTAGCTACCGGAGTCACCGCGATTGCCCTTTGGGTCCCATTCCGCTATCTGGATCAAATGATATTTGATACTACCCGCACCGTCCCTCTGATCATGCTCACTATCTCGGTTACCTTGATTGGTACTGGCGTATACCTGGCTTGTTCCTACTTCCTCAATATCCGCGAACTTGGCGTCTTTATTCGCTTAATCGAAAAGATCGGCAACTGGCCCAAAGCCCTAGGGCTCTCCAAGGAAACTCTCGATACCAGCGAAAGTTCGGTATAATCCAGCACACCAGCAAATCAGCTAGTCAGCATACCAGTCGACCAGTTTGCCAGTTTATCAGCAATTAATGCATTTTCTGATTTACTGATATAGCCGACTTGCCGATTCGCCGAGCTACTGACAAACTGAAAAGACCCTATGAATACACCCAATATAAGAAATTTTAGTATTATTGCCCACATTGACCATGGCAAAACTACTTTGACCGATCGCTTACTCGAAGCTACCGGCACCGTGGCTCCGGGGGGAACAGTGCGCCTCATGGATAGCAATCCCATAGAAGTCGAGCGCGGCATCACCATCAAGCTCGCCCCCGTCCGGATGATTTATCACCCCCAATTGGAGCAATTGGAGAATTTAAGATTTGAGAATTCAGATTCAGAATTCATTCTGAATCTGATCGACACACCAGGGCATGTCGACTTTAGCTACGAAGTCAGCCGCGCCCTCCACGCCTGCGAAGGTGCCGTCCTAGTAGTTGACGCCACCAAGGGCGTCCAGGCTCAAACCTTGGCCAATTATGCCTTAGCCAAAGAAATTGGCTTAACCATTATCCCTGTCATCAACAAAATCGACATGGCTGGAGCCGAGCCGGAAAGAGTTGCCCTCGAACTCATCGAAAATCTGGGATTTACCCACGACGACATTCTCTTTGTCTCTGCCAAAACCGGTGAGGGTGTTCCAGTACTCTTGGACGCCATCGTGTCTCGCATCCCAGCTCCTTACACGGATTCACGGATTCACGGATCTACGGATTTACGGGCACTAGTTTTTAATAGTACCTTCGACACCCACAAAGGCGTGATTGCCTTTGTGAAAGTAATTGCAGGGGAGATCAACCAATCCAACCGTGACTCGCTTTTCCTTTACGCTACCCAGGAAAAGTTATCTCCACTCGACATCGGCTTTTTCTCTCCCGACATGCGTAGCTCTGACGCGATCAAATCAGGCGAAGTTGGCTTTGTCGCCACCGGCCACAAGGATATTCGCGCTATTACTATTGGCGACACTCTCACGACCGTGGGTACCACCATCACTCCCATCGAGGGATATCAGCGTCCCCAACCCATGGTCTTTATGGATCTTTATCCCATGGACGCAGCCGATTATCGCAATCTTATCGACGCTCTCGGCAAATTAGCCCTCAACGACACCTCCCTTTCTTACCACGCGGCTAGTAGTCCTGCTCTCGGTCACGGTTTCCGCGTGGGCTTCCTGGGCATCCTCCACGCCGAAATTGTCACCGAGCGCCTCAGCCGCGAATTCGAGGTTAACGTGGTCAATACCTCGCCCTCGGTCCCTTATCGTATCAAAATCAAAAATGGCACCACTTCGGAAATTTCCTCTCCCGCCGACTGGCCCAAACCAGAGACGGTCGATGTCGTGGAGGAACCCATGGTCACCCTGACCGTATACACCCCCGAAACCTATGTGGGCGGCATTATGGAACTTTGCCAAAACAAGCGGGCTGAATTTGTGGATATGCAGTACGTTTCTGGTCGGGTCCGGCTCAATTACTTGATGCCACTGGCTGAACTCATTACCAATTTCTACGACCGTCTCAAATCGGTGAGTTCTGGCTACGCTAGCGTGCAGTATGATCACGCCGGTTACCTTCCAGTTGACGCCGTCAAAGTAGATATTCTCCTCAATACCGAACCGGCCGAGGCCCTCTCTTTTGTCGCCCCCCGCAGTGAGGCCGAGGGGAGGGGTCGGGTATTGGTCGAAAAACTCAAAGACGTGATCCCCCGCAGTCAGATCGAAGTGGCGATCCAGGCCGCGATCGGCGGCAAGATCATTGCCCGCGCCACAATCCGCGCCTACCGCAAAGACGTGACCGCCAAACTACACGGCGGCGACATGACCCGTAACCGCAAACTACTCGAGAAGCAAAAAAAAGGCAAAAAGAAAATGAAAATGCTGGGGAGCGTCGAGGTCCCCCAGGCCGCCTTCACCGAGATACTCAAAATTTAATCGACCGTTGACTCAGCTTGTCATTCGATCCTAACTATTTTCATCACCTCATCACGTGTAATTCAGCATCTTTCCTAAATTCAGCGCGAGCCAATCTCTGAATAACATCATCGGGTGATCGTCCACTCCACGCCGGCAAATTTGCTATTACAGACTTCCTTCTATGATCAGTTCTAATATCTCCTCCAAATGACCCAAGAACACTACTCAAAATCATCGCCATACTTGTGCCACAGAATGCGTTTGACATATTATATCTTTTCTCATATCTTTTGACATACTCTGTTATTTCCGCAAATGCTACCCAAAAATCGTTTCCGCCCCTGCCGTCATCGACTTGGGTGAAAGGTGTCTCCACCACCAGACCCGAAATATCACCCCTAAACACGTCTTTAAAACTTATCATTCTCCTCCTTCGGGCAGACAGGTATTACCTCAACATAGTATCATAAATTTATGAACTGGTGTTTCGCACTAATCAATGGCAAATTGGCCGAACTATTTTTCCAAAAACGGGGAAGAGGTAGGCGTTTTCTAGGGCATGTTTACGTGAAACTCTCGAATTACAAGACAAAGAAAGAACTTGCCTGGATAGACAAAGAAACCAAACTTTACCAATTAAAGTACACCAGGGATGGTAAATACACTAGGATCAATTTTGGGTAGTTGACATCCACTAGCACTCTCGCTATCATAGTGCTAATGAAGCCACTTAGTCCACGCCAAATCAGCATTATCAAAGCCATTGTCGAGGAATATACCTCGACCGGCGAGGCCGTGGGGAGTGACACTCTCGACAAAAAATTCAACCTTGGCGTCTCCCCCGCCACCATCCGCAACGAGATGGTCCGGCTCGAAGACCTAGGGTATCTCAAGCAGCCCCACACTAGTGCTGGCCGCGTGCCCACTCCCATTGCCCTCAAGCTCTACGTCTCCGAGCTCATGCGCGAAGAAACTCTCCCGGTGACCGAGGAGGTTTCGGTCAAAGAGCGTATCTGGGATCACCGCGCCCAACTAGGCGAGCTCTTGCGCGAATCCACCCACGTCCTTTCCGAGAAAACCGGCAACATCGGCTTTGCCACGACCAGCGACGGCATTATCTATAGTAGCGGCTACGCTAATCTGCTAAATCTCCCCGAGTTTTATGATATCGACGTCATGCGCCAGGTCCTCTCCATCGTCGAGAGCTCGAGTGCGATGGAAACTATTTTTGGCAAAGTAGTCGACACCCAGCCACTTCACATCATTTTGGGTGATGAGTTTGGCAACGAATATCTCTATCCCTGCGCCATGGCCTACATCGACTTCCGCGCCGGTAAACTTAGCGGGCACGTCGGCGTCCTTGGCCCCGCCCGGCTCAACTATCCCTATGTCATGCCGATGCTGCGCCATATGAGTAGTCTGTTGGACGAAATCAGCGCCAGCTGGAATTAAGTTATCAATAGTTAAGCAGGATTAAACCTTTATGAAAGCTAAAACTGTCAAAACACCCACTTCCCCCCAAATCCAAAATCTTGAATCTAAAATCTCGAATCTAGAGTCTCAACTCGCCCGCGCCCTCGCCGACTACGCCAATCTCGAGAAACGTTTCGAGCGCGACAGTAGCTCGATTGTAAAGTTTGCTAACGCCAGCCTCATCGAAAAACTACTCGAAATACGCGATCACCTTGGTATGGCCGCCGCAACCGGAGACTCTTCGCTCAAAATGATCTTGGGCAATCTCGACAAACTCTTGGTCGAAGAAGGGGTATCCGAGGTCAAAACCGACGCTGGCTTTGACCCATCAACCATGGAATGCCACGAAACCGCTCCCGGCGAGAAAGACCAAATTATCCAAGAAGTCCGTCGCGGTTACAAGCTCCACGACCGCGTCCTCCGTCCCGCCCGCGTCATTGTGGGTAGCGGCGCACCCATCAAACCGTCAAATTAAATATTTATATCAAGGAGAAATATGGCTAACACCACCAAAACTATCGGCATCGACCTAGGCACCACCAACTCGTGTGTGGCCGTGATGGAGGGTGGCAAACCCAAAGTCATCCCCAGCGCCGAGGGCGGCAACACTATCCCGAGCATCGTCGAACCGGTCAAAGGATTAGTCGGCCTTGTGGCCAAAAACCAAATGGTCCTCAACGCCAAAAATACCATTTACAGTATCAAACGTCTCATGGGTCGCAAAATGGACGACCCCATGGTCAAAGACACCATGAAAAAAGTCCCCTACGACGTTGTGGCCGGGAAAGATGACATGGCGTGCGTGAAAATCGACGGGAAAGTCTACACCCCCCAGGAGATTAGCGCCAAGATCTTGCAAAAAGCCAAAGCCGACGCCGAGGCCTATCTCGGTACGACCGTCAGCTCTGCCGTCATCACCGTCCCCGCCTACTTTGACGACTCGCAGCGCCAGGCCACCAAGCAAGCGGGCGAGATCGCCGGTCTCAAAGTCGAGCGCATCGTCAACGAGCCCACCGCTGCCGCCCTAGCCTACGGCTTGGACAAAAAGAAAGCCGGGAAAATTGCCGTGTACGATTTGGGAGGCGGCACCTTTGACATCAGTGTCCTCGAAATTGGCGACGGCGTCTTTGAAGTCAAAGCCACCAATGGTGACACGTTCTTGGGAGGCGACGACTTTAACCATCGCCTGGTCGACTATATCGTCAGCGAATTCAAAAAGGATAGCGGTGTTGATTTGTCTAGCGATAAGCAGGCTCTCCAGCGCATCCGCGACGCCGCCGAGAAAGCCAAGATTGAATTGAGTAGTAGCACCAGCGCCGAGATCAATCAGCCCTTTATTACCCAAGGGTCGGATGGCCAGCCCAAACACCTCACCATGAGTATCTCCCGTGCCAAGCTGGAAGAGTTGGTAGATGACCTGATCAAAAAAACCATCGAGCCCGTCAAAAAATGCCTCTCCGACGCCAAGCTCAAAGCTAGCGATATCGACGAAATTGTGTTGGTCGGCGGTCAGACTCGCATGCCCGCGGTCCAAAAAGCGGTCAAAGACTTCTTTGGCAAAGAGCCGCACAAAGGCGTGAACCCCGACGAGGTCGTGGCCGTAGGTGCCGCTATCCAAGCAGGTATCTTGGGCGGGGAGGTCAACGACGTGCTCCTTTTGGACGTGACCCCTCTGACTCTCGGTATCGAGACCATGGGCGCTGTCCGTACTCCCCTGATCGACCGTAACACCACCGTCCCGACCAGCAAGAGCCAGATCTTTAGTACCGCCAGTGACAACCAGCCGCAGGTCGAGATCAATATCCTGCAAGGTGAGCGCCCCATGGCTGCCGACAACAAAAGTCTTGGCCGCTTTATCCTAGACGGGATCGCCCCGGCTCCCCGGGGTATGCCCCAGATCGAGGTCACTTTTGACATCGACGCCAGTGGCATCCTGCACGTCAGTGCCAAGGACAAAGGCACGGGCAAAGAGCAAAAGATCAGCATCCAAAACGCCACTAACTTGACCGATGAGGAAGTGGACAAGATGAAAAAGGAGGCGGAACTTCACGCCGACGAAGACAAGAAAAAGAAAGAGCTCGTCGAGAAAAAGAACGAGGCCGACTCTCTGGTCTTCCAGACAGAGAAAACGCTCAAAGACGCCGGCGACAAGATTACGGCTGACGAGAAAACCGCCATCGAGGAAGCGGTGAAAGGCTTAAAAGAAGCCAAAGATAAAAGTGACGCGACTGTCGAGTCTATCGACGCCGCCCTCAAAATCGCCTCCGATGCCCTGAGCAAATACGGCGAGCGCCTGTATAAGTCCGCCGCGGAAGCTCAAACCCCACCTCCTCAAGGTGGTGAACCCAAAACCGAGCCAACTCCTGGTGCTGAAAAGCCGGCGGAGGAAGGCGAGGTCGTCGAAGACGCTGACGCCAAAGACAAAAAGAAAAAGAAATAAAGTTATGTCCTAAAAGCCCGGGTCCACCCGGGCTTTTTTTGGTGTAAAATTGCGTAACCATGGTCAAGAAAGACGCTAATGCAGGTATTCACATAATAGCTCGCGACATTGTTCCGAGAGATCAAATAAAAATACTCTCAGACCCCGAACCTGCGATAGAAGTATTTCACCACGTAACAGATGAAGACCTATTCGATCCAGGAAACTTCGAGCCTTTCGTTCAAATAATGGACACCACAGTTAATGAAGTATTAGCAGACGGCCAAATTGATTTAACAGATGCTCAGCATTTGTTAGAGGTTGGTGGAGAAAATTTTGGATTAAAATTTTTAGTCGACGCCGAAACAAAAAACAAACTTGCCTCGGATATGTTTTGCGCTCGCGTTAGGGCAAATTTATCTACCTTAGCCCCAGAAAAGCATGTCTATGCACCAGATGAGGAACTAAATCAGTCAGTACTTTATTACTTATCTGAGCGATGGCATCTTCCTTTGATTCTCATCAAGCTAGGTGCGAGTTTGGAAACAGGACACTATGCTTTAGCACTCAGAAGACCTGAACAAACTCAGGACGGCCATTGGAAGGTATTAATCGCTGATCCTACCAGGCCAGGTGAGCGATGGCATGACCTCCCTGACGATTGGCAAACTTCATATACCTCAGGATCAGCCGTAATCATGAATGAAGCAGTCGGTGCAAACAATACTTACGACTTAACTTTTCCAGGCGATCTCCAAACTGCTGAGAATATCGAACTATTGGAGGCCAAATCGCAAAGGTTCCAAATTGATGCTTATAATTGTGGACTATATTGTCTATTCATTGCCGCCGTACGTACGGGGCTCAAAGGCGATCAATTAAACGCTTTTAATATGCTCGGAATCCCTCAAATACAAGAAGATACGAGAATTACTGAGAATGGTCAACCTTTACCAGGAATAGAAATTAGAACCAAGTCGGAATTGGGTCTTTAACAGAACAAGCGAATTAATAATTCTGTTTATCCAGCTACTCCAAATACCTTCCCTTAATCTTCCACATCACCGGGATCGCCACCACCATAAATACCAAATTCATCGCCAAGTTCCGCGCCGACAGCACCACATCGGCTATGTAAAATGCGGGCGCAGTTAGCGCTACATGGGTCAGAAAATATCCCAACACAAAATTCTTCTTGCTGATAGATAGTAGTCCCGCCGCGTAGTAAATCGCCTCGGTCAGTAGTCCCGAGCCGACGATCCGGAACACTATCATCGCCTCCAGTTCCCTTCCTGCTTTTACTTTGATACTTTTTAGCTTGCTAATCACTTGCTCGTCAAAAATTTTGTGCAGTAGGGGATAGCCATATTTTTGGCCTAGGTAGTACGCGCTCGCTGCCCCCACAAATCCTCCCACCAAATCTACCAAATATGCTTGCCACCAGCCAATTACTGGCACCGCTCCGAGAGTGAGCGTCCCTCCTGGGATCGGCGGGAACACTATCCCCAGTACTTTTGTTCCCAAAAGTAGGGTGACGAATAGCCAGTAGTTTTGTTGTGCCCACGCCAAAAATGAGTCGAATTGGGGCGTGGTGATAAACCACAGGTAAAGTCCGGCGACCATTATGACTCCGCCCATCATTACTCCCACAAACCAACTCCCCTTGCGCTGCATGGCATAAGGATACAATAGTCGTATGGGGATCTCTATCGTCAAACGCAAATTGTCCCAACAGGAATCGGTAGTTTTGGCCGCTGAAACGAAAAAATCTCCTCATATCGGCTATATCGCTCCCCACATTTGGAAAAATTTTAATCACGTTTTTGTCGCCACAAACGGGCAAGAATTGTTGGGTGTTTGTGTCGTCGTGCCTCTGCGTAATTACATGAAAATCGGTCCAATCATTGTTCTATCAGAGCACCAGGGCAAGCACGTAGGTAGCCGGCTACTGGATCGCGTCGCTAAAGCCTACCGTAACCACTCGCTTTATATTGGTAGCTCCAACTCTCGTGTCCAGCACGTCGTTGAACGGCTAGGCTTTTCGCAAGTCTCTTACTGGCAACTGCCGCTCCAAATCAAACTCTACCTCCTCAGTTACTTGTGGCAGCGCGGTAACATTGATTATATTCTCGACTCGCTCACCAAAATTGCCCGCCACCGACGCGGCAAATATCACTTCTACCTCCGCCACCCACTACCATAATTCGAATTACAGTAGTAAGTAGTGTTGCTACAATATCTTCATGAAAGCAACTTTTATCGAAGCGGATAAGCTGAGTCAAATTCACAAAACCGCGCTCGAGCGGCTTAATAAAGAATGTTTCGGCGACGTAGATCCTCAAGAAGTAGTCGAAAACTTTATCGCCGAACCATTTGGCTACCTCTTCGCTGTCGAATCGAACCAAATTATTGCCCGGCTGGCACTTTTCTCCCGCATAGTTAAATTTGAAAATCTCACAATTAAGTTAGGCGGCATGGGTGGCGTATGTGTCTCCGAACGTTTTCGTCATCGTGGCGTCGCCTCTCAATTATTAAAAGAAGGCATCAAAATCCTGGCAGAGCAAGGATGCGACATTGCCTGCCTCAACGTCGACTTGGACAAGAAAATTTATAGTCTTTACGAAAAACTTGGTTTCCAAATGATGGATCGAGAAATTACATTTGAGAATGTGCGTGGCGGGATTATCCGAGAACGTGGAACCATGTTCCACCCTCTCAATTCTCCGGCCAAATTCAATTTGATTATGAATAGCCCAGAAACTTTCCACTACGGAAGAGGATATTGGTAACATTCTTTAGCCCCTCTACTTGGTTGGGAAGATGATTTATTTGTTTATCTTAAAATTTTCTGCTAAGTTGTTCCACGACCGCAATTTTGAGTTGAGTTCCTGCTATGGCCATTGGGACATCCTTTAAGTACGGGAATGTATCGTGTCCTGCCAATAACCATTCTTGAATTTGCTCTTCGGTATAACCACTTTCTGCTACTGTCAGTATCCGATCTTCAGCTAAATGTGCGAGCCGACAAATATAATTAACACCAGCAAGAGTTGCATGGAGGCCAGTAAAAATAGGATATTCTTTCTCATCTCTATGTTTCACGCCATCAAGAAAATTTGGATGTAATACAACTATATCTACAGGAATAGGCTTTGGAGTGTGTCTCCGGAATTTCCACAATCTTTCCGAATCTCTAATAGTTAGTACTCTTAAAGCCGCGATTTCAAGACCGGTCATTATCTTATTTTAGACCTGTGGTCAAAAACTCAGTACTAACTAGTTATCTTGTTACAATAACCTCATGTCCAAACCACGCATTTTTCTTATTCACGGCTGGGGTGGGGGACCACAAGCCGATTGGTTCCCGTGGGCAACGGCCGAGCTAGAGAGTAGAGGATACCAAGTCGTCGCTCCGCAAATGCCCGATACCGACGCTCCAGTGATAGGGGAGTGGGTACCCCTCCTTGCTCAACTGGTGGGTCAATTACGCTCAACCGACATTTTTGTCGGCCATAGTATAGGCTGCCAAACCATCCTCCGCTATCTGGAGAGGGGAGGGGAGGGAAGAGCCGATAAGGTTATTTTGGTCGCGCCCTGGGTCACTCTGGCGAATTTGGAAAGTGACGAGATGTGGGCCGTTGCAGATCCCTGGCTCAAAACTCCTCTCGACTGGGGCAAGATCAAACCTCGCTCTTCGCAGTTCCTTACCATCTTTTCCGACAATGATCCCTGGGTGCCATATGCCGAAAACTCCCGATTTTTCCGCACCCAATTAAATCCTCAGATAATCACCATCCACAACCGCGGCCATATGTCCGCGGAAGAAGGTAGTTCCAAACTCTCCGAATTACTTCAATTCATCTAGATTACGGGTACAAACTCAGAACGTACAATCTAGTCAATTCCCGTGCTTCTGCGCTTAATAACCTAGAGGCCTCATCCGTTAATGGCAATGATCGCGGATCATTTCCATCAAGCGTATTTTTCCCCATCAAAGGATCAATTGGGCGAGGTCGAATTAACGGCCGCCCGACATTGTCGTTTCTGACGACACCAGCTGCCGTCACATGTACTGGCTGAGTAGCACTATCCTGTTCGTTATTATGTCCTGGCATTAATCTAATAATTGTCCAATATATTCAGTAAAACAACAGCCAACAAGCAGCACTCTTACTATGAACTTACCGTAAATCCACTACAATACACATACATGACACAAGATTTGGAATATGACGAACAACAATTATTAGTCAGTGCCCAAGCCGATGCGTCTCTCCACGTCACGATTGTTGATCATCCCTTGGTTCGCGACTGCCTGCGGGTCATGCGCGATCACAAAACCAATCTCGAAAACTTTCGCGCTGCGGTCTATCGGCTCGCCCCGCCGCTTATCTATGCAGCCACTGCCGATTTGGCCGAAACGAAAGTAAAAATTGCCACCCCACTCGCTCCCGTCCATGCTCGCCGTCTCCGAGATCAAATAGTCTTGATCCCCGTACTTCGCTCTGGCGTTGGGATGTTGGCTCCAGCCCAAGCCATTTTCCCCGCGGCCACCACCATTTTCGCCGGGATGGCACGTGACGAAGCAACCGCGATTGCCCACTGGTACTACGATCTCAAAGACCTTGCCTATCTCAACCACGGCGCACACGCAGTTTTCTTGATTCTCGATCCCATGTTGGCGACTGGCGGCAGCGCGATCGAAACGGTGCAACGGATCAAATCCATTTATCCCCAAGGTACTGTCAAAATGATTAGTATGCTCGCCGCCCCCGAAGGTATCCGTGCACTCAACAAAAAGTATCCCGATGTGCAGGTCACTGTGGCCGCCGTCGACGACCATCTCAACCAGCAAGCCTACATCGTGCCCGGTCTCGGCGACGCCGGCGACCGCCAATTTGGCACAGTCTAGCCTGCCCGCTATTGTCTGTAGTTTCTGCTCCTAGCGAGTGCTAGAGTCTGCCCTATATCATTACTCATACAGTTAGAATATATTTTTATGCTTGCAGCCAATCATGAAAATGATTTATCACAAAGCGAAGTTGACCTAGGCCAGCAGCAGTTATTTGATGGTCCGTGTAGTGTCTATTTCCTCGTAGCCGGTGCCACCATTTCTCCTATGGCTAGCGATGAAGTGGTATTTAGTGACGCGGCCGTCTATGAGAGGTTTATGCGCAATAAGGCCGCATTTGCAGAACATTTTGAACAAGAAATAAAATATAGACTTGATCAAACAACCCCTGCAGATGTATATGCCCGAAGGGCCATCGAATACTATGAGCGGGAACTTAAAGAAGACAAACATCGTCTGTCAACCCAATTGCAGTATTATCACAAGCTTGTTATAGGTTTCTATAGCCAATGGTTGGAAAATGCCAACCGTAATCCTCGCTTTTAGCACTCACCCTTGTTTACTGCTTAGCCGCGCTTTATAATCACTCCCATGACTACGAAAAAGGATTACTACGAAATCTTAGGCGTGAGTCGTAGCGCCACGGACAGCGAACTCAAAAGTGCCTACCGCAAACTAGCCCTCAAGTGGCATCCCGACCGCAACAAAGAATCTGGCGCCGAAGCCAAGTTTAAAGAAGTCAACGAAGCCTACGAAGTCCTAAGCAATTCTGAGAAAAAAGCCAAGTACGACCAGTTTGGTCACGCCGCTTTTGACCCCAGCTCCGGCTTTGGCGGGTTTGGCGGCGGGCAGGGTAGTCAGTCATACCGCTCTGGTCCTTTCAGTTATACCTACACGACCGGTGGAGGATTCGAAGATTTATTTGGCAACCAAGGCCAGGGATTTTCCGATCCCTTTAACATTTTTGAATCTTTTTTTGGCGGCCAAAATCCCTTTGGCAGTCAGTTTCAAACCAAACCGCACTATTCGCTGACAATCGACTTTATGGACGCCGTGCATGGCGTGGAGAAAACCTTTGTCCACCAAGGCAAACAATTCACGGTTAAAATCCCGCCCGGCGCCGACGACGGTACCCGGATCCGCTATCGCGAATTTGACCTGAGCGTCAATGTCAGGGCTGATAAAACTTTCCGCCGCGAAGGCGCCGACGTTTTTATCCTACACGAAATTCCTTTCACCCTGGCCATTTTGGGGGGAGACACCACAATCCCCACGCTCGACGGCGATCTCAAGATCAAAATCCGTCCCGGCACCCAACCGAGCACGACCGTCCGCCTGGCCGGCCGCGGGATTAAACACTTGCAGGGTTCTGGCCGCGGGGACTTTTACATCAAACTCAAGGTCATGTTGCCGGAAAAACTGGGCCGTCGTGCCAAAGAGCTTGTGCAAGAGCTATCAAAAGAATTATAGTTAGAAGATGACCGATCCTGCCGCTACCGTTCCTCCCGATATTATTCCCACCACTCCCATTCTCCCGCTGAAAACTCGCCATCACAATCCCATCGGACCCCTGCTTCTTGGCGTTGTTGTCGTCTTTGTCCTGGCCGCCGCCCTGGGGGGTGCCTACTACATGAGCAAGCTCAAGCAAGAAATTTCCTCTTCTCCCGCTCCCCTGCCCACCCCCTCTCCTACTGTCGAACCTAGTCCCGAACCCGAAACCTCTCCTTCCCCCGAGGCGAGTTCTTCTCCCAAAGCTTCCGCCAAGCCTACTGTCAAGCCAACAACCATCCCTTCTCCCCACGCTTCCCCCTCTCCCACACCGACGCCTTATCAGCCCCCTACTTTTGACCTCCGCTTTGGCAACCCGGCTGGCAACATCCGCCAAACAATCGACGACGGTAGCGGCAATGGCCGCGAGATCAATCGTGAATACACCAGTGTCCAAATTGGGCAATTTGACGAAGTCAAGCAGGCCTGGTCTCCACGGGTCACTGTTTGTTTTCATCTCGTGGCCAACGAAAACGTCTCCGATGGCAAGTTGGTCAAATATAGTTTGACCCTCGATGACAAAGAAATCGACTCCGGGACCCTGAGTCAATATGATCGCCTTGAGTCGGGCAGACTTTACGATTACTGCCACGACGCCACGATCGATCTCGGTCGTCACAGCCTCAAGCTCACCGTCAATGGCGACAAGTCGCTGAAGGAATCCAACCACAGCAACAACTTCGCCCGCGTCGACTACGAAAATTTGACCGACAATATTGCTCCCAATTTTACTCTTTCCGGCCCCTACGACTGGGGTGAAAATGGTACTTGCTTCCTCATCCCCTCCGCTCCCACCGACAACGTGTCTACAGCTTCCGAGCTCAAACTCGAACAAAAAGTCGACGGCGGTACCTGGTCCAGTATGGTCGACGCTAGCTACTGTTTCCAGGGGACTTCCGGATCCGCTCACTCATTTGCGGCTCGTGTCCTCGACGCCCGGGGGAACAAAAATGAGCAAAACAAGACTTTCAATCTTTTTTAATTTGTGCTACTACTATACTAGTTACTAAATTAGGAGGACTTATGTCCAAATCACTCGTTGTCAGCTCACTCACGCTACTAGTTTTCGCTTTTGTCGCTACCGGCACCGCCCGTGCCGACTATTTGATCGACGGCTCCGGATACTTGATCAAAGTTGATGGTTCCGTTTTGGGCGACGACGACCAAGTCGAGGTCGAAAACGAGGACGCCGAAGATATTCGCGAAGTCCCCAACCAGGCCATCCCTCGTGGCACAAATCCTGGCAACATCCAGCGAACCGAAAATAGCGTCGCTGAGACCAATCGCGAAATGGAAAAACGCAATGCCGAAAAAATCCGCGAGGCAGCCAAACAAAAATTAGAGCGTCAAATCGAAGCCAACAAAAGAAAATCTCCCAGCAAGAATGAATTTGAACTGGAAACTGATGGGGACAAACTCAAAATCAAACAAAAAATTGAGCTCCGCAATGGTACTCATCAAGAAACAGAAGTCGAACTAGAACCCAAAGAATCCCTCCACGTGGACCAATCAGACGGGGAAAGACTCGAAATCAACGCCGTGAAAAACGGTGAGCTCGAAATCAGGCGCGAAAAATTGAAGGCCAAAACCGAGCTGCCACTCACAGTTAATAATAACAATGAGCTGGTCGTGACCCGCCCAGATGGTACCACCAAAATCGTCACCGTCCTCCCCGACCAAGCAGTTGAAAAGATGATTGAAAAAGGTCTACTCGATGACGTCGCTGAAGTCGAAAACAGTGACGACATTCAATTAACCGAAAACAAGGCCGGCGAGCCTGTCTACCAAATCAAGCACGAGGAAACCAAGCGCTTCCTCGGACTTTTCCGAGCTCGTTTTCAAAAACAAACCGAAGTCTCAGCCGAAACTGGCGTTACCGTGACCACTTCGACCGAGTCGTCACCATTCAGAAAATTCCTCGAACGCTTCTCTTTCTGAGATCGTGCTAAACTAAAATCAAAGAGGTTTGTTTATGCTCAGCTCGCGCCTGCTCACCGTCTTTATTTTGTTAACTTTGTTTACACCCCTCTGCGTCTACGCCACGGATGGCTCGGTCGAACCCTCGCCCCAGCGTCGGAAGGACTCTAGTCGCCCTCTCGAGGTGCAAGAAATCAAAGACGGTCGGCAAAACTTGCGCGAGCAAGCTCAAAACCAACTGCAAACCCTCCGTAGCAGTGTCGCCCAAAATCACGCCAACCGCCTGGAGCGTCGCTTCAAATTTTATTTTGAACGTCTGACCAACATCATTACTCGCTTCCAAACTCGCCTTGATACTCTCAAAAATAAAGGCACCGACGTCTCCACCATCCAGGTCAAGCTGGATGCCGCCAAGACGCAGCTCGCTAGCGCAAAATCTCTCGGCGAGCAGGCCGTGGCTGACTTCCGCGCCATCGATCCAGCCAAGTTTAGCGAACAAAAAGCCCAAGCTCAGGCAGCGCGCGACCAGGCCATGCAAGCTCGCGGCGCTTTCCTCGAAGTTCACAAATTGCTCAAAGACGCCCTCAAACTACTAAAAACTATCAGTAAGCCCGCGCTCCCCGCTGCTAGCTCTGCCGTGGAGCAATCATTATGAAGAAATTGATTTTTTTGATTGGTAGCGCCCTCATCCTGGGTGGTTGTACTTTGTCAAATCTAGTTCCCACTGGCGGCCAGTCCACCTCGGCCAGTCCCGTCGCCACTCCCACACCCACCCCCGACTCGGCCCTAGAATCTCAGCCGGCCGTTGGCTCCGGCACCGACGATAACAGTCTGGAATCCGACATCAATAGTACTCAAATTCTCGACGAAGACTTCTCCGATTTGGAATAGTGTATAATGCCCCTGTTGTAGTGTGAAAAGTGAAAGGTGGGATTCCCACCTTTTATTGTAAATAAGCCACAACATAGTCTGTTATTTGTTATTTACTCCAAAGGAGTTACATGTCTCAACTCAAATCCGAATTTGCCCTAGCCCTCAATCAAATCTGTGCCGAGAGAGGTATTGATCCAAAAATTGTCATTGAATCAATCAAACAAGCCATTCTGGCTGCTCTCAAACGCGACCTGGGTCTTGCCGAAGAAGAAGCTCTCGTTGGTTATATCGTCAACGTGGACGAAAGCACGGGAGCCATCACCGTGGAAAAAGACGGCAAAGACGCTACTCCCGCCGGGTTTGGTCGGATCGCCGCCCAGGTGGCCAAACAAGTTATTATGCAAAGGGTACGCGAAGCCGAAAAGGACGCGATTATCGGTGAATACGAAGGCAAAATGGGCACGCTGGTTACCGGCATGGTTCTCCGCTTCGACGGCCCCAATGTGGTCGTCGACATCGGCCGCGGTCAAGCCTACATGCCGACTGGCGAAAGCATCCCCAACGAGTTTTACCGCCTCAATCAGCGGATCGCCGTGTATATCAAAGAAATTCGCGACACTTACAAAGGCAAGACCATCATCGTCAGCCGCACCGCACCCGAATTGGTCAAAGAACTTTTTAGCCGCGAAGTTCCCGAAGTCAGCAGCAACTCGGTCGAGATCGTTGCCATCGCCCGCGAGGCCGGCCACCGCACCAAGCTGGCAGTCAAAAGTAAGGAAGACGGGATTGACCCGGTTGGTTCCTGTGTCGGCCAAAAAGGTGTTCGTGTCCAGGCCGTGATCAACGAACTCAACGGTGAAAAAATCGACATTGTCGAATATAGCGACCGCATTGACGAATACATCAAATCCTCCCTAGCTCCCGCCGAAGGAATCAATGTTGAAGTGGACGAGAAAAAACGCAAAGTCGTGGTGACTGTTCCCGAAGACCAGCTCAGTCTGGCGATTGGGCGCGGCGGCCAAAACGCTCGCCTAGCCGCCAAACTAACCGGTTTTAAGATTGACATCAAAGGAGATGGTGCCGCCAAAGTAGCCATGAGCACCACCGGCGACGAGCAATTCGAAATCGACGAGCTAGGTTTGGGCAGCAAAGTCAGAAATACTTTGCTCGAGCTCAAGATCACGACTGTCAAAGAACTCGAAGACAAGCTGGAAAGCCTCAAAGCCCAAATCGACGAGCTCGATCCTCGGGCCTATGTGGAAACCGGCAAAGCCATCGTGCGCTGGCACAAGAAAAAGGACATGGCGAAAGAAGAAGCCGAAAAAATGGCCCGCTACCAAGCCGAACGCGAAGCCGAAAATAAATAAAAAAG
>CAZBFT010000001.1:33831-38210 GCA_964491465.1 uncultured Pseudomonadales bacterium | reverse complement strand
AAATCCTGGATCACAATTCCCTGAGCAGAAGTGCGGGGGATTGGGGTGCCGTCGCTGACCGGGTATGAAGCGAAAGTGGGAGAGGATAAGTCGTAACTTTTCACTGATCCGGGGGTGAGGACGATGGTTTGAAGAGCGTTTTGGCCGGGATACATAAAAGCTAAAAGCGCCAAAATTAAAGCACAAAACTTTTGGGGTAGTTTGGGCTTAATAAGAAACTGAATAAATGGGTAATTAGGTTTTGGCATAGGAAGTGATAAGTTGCAAGGTTTCCTTGTCGCGCCAAACGTTGATGTCGAGCGTGCAAATCAGTGACTGGATATGCTGGAGTGGATGGGTGTGGGCGGTGTTAAAAACCATCACTTCGCGGGTTGTGCCGTTTTGCTCGACCGTCAATTTATGATGTTTGCCACCTACACCGAGTGAGCGATCTTCGATGACGTTGAGGTTGTGTAGGAGGAATTTGGGTTTGGGATTGCCGATCCCAAAAGGCTCGAGAGTTTGAATCATTTTGGCGAGCGCGAGCGAAGTTGAACCAAGAGTTATTTCGATGTCGGCAGACTCTTGTTTGATCAACAGTTCGTCACCGATGGTTTGATCGGCCAAAAGCTCGAGTTCCAGCGAAAAAATGGGGACAAGAGCGTGCTTAAGGCTAAAGCCGGCCGCTTGTTCGTGTCCTCCTAATCCAACAAAGGAAACAGAGAGAGAGCGCAAAAGACTGGTGATATTGACCCCAGGTACTGAGCGAGCGGAACCTTTGACAACTTCGCCGTTGTCACTCATCACGACCGCCGGACGATGAAATTTTTCTACCAGTTTGCCGGCCACCAGGCCGATCACGCCTTCGTGATAGCCTCCCATCACAACGATAATCTTGTGGGCGATTTTTTCTCCGGCGGCGACGGCCAGAGCACGATCGGTAAACTCTTGACGATCTTTGTTGTGACTCTCGATTTTGACGGCTAGCTCTCCAGCCTGCTTGGCGTCGCTGGTACAAAGCAAGCGAAGCGCGTCGAGTGGGTTGTAAATACGGCCGGCGGCATTGATACGGGGAGCGATCCCAAAACTAATGTCGTAGGTGGTCATGGGTCTATCACCTATCCCCATGGCTGCTTTGATGGCCAACAGTCCTGGGCGCGTGGTGTGGCCCAGAGCAGAGAGTCCAGTATGGACAAGCGAGCGGTTGAGGCCGGTTAAAGGCATCATATCTCCGACGACCCCGATCACGGCAAGATCGAGCAGTTTGAGCGCCGGATCATCTAAAAGGTAGAGAGAGATAATCCAGGCTAAACCCGCGCCGGAAGTAGCGGTAGTGTGAACTATGACGTCAGCTAGCGGTAAGTTATTTTCGGCTACGTGGTGATCGGTGATGATGACATCTAGCCCGGCAGCTTTGAAGGCGGCGATCCCCTCGTGGGCGACGATCCCGGTGTCCACGCTGATAATGAGCTCTGGGTGGAAGTGGGGGAGCTGGGTAGCATGAAAAGCGACACCCGAGAGAACCTCGGCGACCGCTTTCTCGCCCAGTCCATAGCCGTGCTGATGGCGATCGGGAATAAAGGGGAGTATTCGGGAAGAGGATTTTTGTGTGTGGGCGTAAGCGCGGAGAGTTTGCCACATCACGGCGGTGGCGGTGACTCCGTCGGCGTCGTAGTCGCCAAAGACGCAAATGTCGTGACCTGCAAGTAAATGTGAGTTGAGGAGTTTTACGGCTCTCGCCAAAATGGTTTTTTTAAGACCGGATTCTTTGAGTAAGAATGCGAGATTTGGCGAGGGCGGGTGGAGAAATTTGTCCTTTTGTTTTTTGGTATGGTAGCCTCGACTATTTAAAATAGCCTGGAAAATCGACTCAGCGGAAGTATCGGGAGTTACTTTGATCTTTGTGGAGATTTCCATGACTCTATTCTAACCCAGAGAACCATGAAGCGGGTATAATGGCCTTATGAAATTCCAACTTGATCCCGGGGTAGTAAAGATCGTTCAGACTTTGGAAAAAGCCGGATATGAGGCTTGGGTCGTGGGTGGAGCCGTGCGGGATTTACTTTTGGGGGGGAGTTCTTGTGACTGGGACGTGACAACTAACGCGACGCCTGCACAAATTGAACCACTATTTACTGAGAGTTTTTATGACAATGAGTACGGGACGGTAAAAGTAGCCGGTAAACATGTGCGAGACCAGTTTGAGTTAAAGGAAGGAGAGATCGATGATTCGACTCTTTATGACATTACGACCTACCGCTCGGAAAGTGGCTATTCCGACAAGCGCAGGCCGGACTCTGTAACTTGGGGCAAAACAATCCAGGAAGATTTGCGAAGACGGGATTTCACGATTAACGCGATCGGTTTACGAATAACTCAAAGATCAAAGATCAAAGATCAAAACCAAAACTTAAAACCTGATAATTATGAGTGCCAATTGGTGGATCCGTACGGGGGACAAAAAGATATTGAACAAAAAGTGATCAGAGCAGTGGGGGACCCGGTGGAGAGATTTGAAGAAGATGCTCTACGCATACTGCGGGCGATCAGGATCGCAGCTCAGCTAGGGTTTACCATCGAAGAAAAAACGCTCGAAGCATTGAAAACCAAAGTAGCCAACCTAAAAGAAATTTCATGGGAGCGAATTGGAGCGGAGATGATGAAGCTACTAGGAACTCCACACGCAGCCGACGGGATCATGTTGCTTGTGAATACTGGGGTTTTGGAAATAGTGATACCGGAATTACTGCAATCCAAAAATGTCCAGCAAGCGGGACACCATAGACATGACGTGTTTACCCATAGTATCGAAGCTCTCCGGGCTTGCCCCTCCCCTGACCCGGTGGTGCGGCTGGCGACATTGCTGCACGACATTGATAAGCCGACGGTGATGAAAATGGAGGGACCACGAGGAGTTAGCTTCTATAACCACGAAGTGGTGGGGGCCAGGACCGCCAAAAAAATTGCCGAGAGATTAAAGCTGTCGAAAAAAGACCAAGACCGGGTGTTTACGCTCGTGCGTTGGCATATGTTTGTGTACGACCCCAAAATGACGGATGCGGCGATCCGCCGCTTTATTCGCCGGGTAGGGAAAGAAAATGTGCACGACATCATAGCTCTGCGAATTGGCGACCGGGTGGGGAGCGGAAGCAAGACGACTAGTTGGAGACTGACCGAGATGCAAAAACGGATCGGTGAGCAGTTTTATGAGCCATTGTCGCTAAAAGATCTCGCGATTAACGGTGCGGACGTGATGCAGATACTCAATATCCCCCCCTCCCGCAAAGTGGGCGAAACATTAAATACTTTGTTTGAAGAAATTATTGACGACAGCAGTAAAAATACGAAAGAGTATTTGGAAAAGAGGGTGAAGGAACTGAGTTAGTTAGCTAATTTTGTTAATTAGCAGATTTTTGGCGGATTGGACATACTTTGTTTGAATATTTGCGGCAATGTCATCGGTAGTGTGGAAGGTCGTGAGTACTGGCGTTTGTTCGCTCTGTAACCAAAATACTTTTTCACGAATTGAGTCGAGCATTTTGATTTGTAACACCCAGTCTAATCCAGATTGCGACCATTTGGCTGGAAGCATGCCTAGTCCATCCATCACGACTACTTGTGTTGCTTTTTTTAGTAGGTGTGAATATTGATTCTCAAATACTCGGAAACCATATCCGCTGAGCTTGTAGTCGTCATATGCCATTTCTTCATTACCGGAAAAAATGAAAAGTGCGGTATCAAGTAATTGTCTTTTTTCGCTAATTACTTCAAACATGGTGACGACAGAGCCAGCGTTATCAACTGCGCCTGGTCCGATAATTGAATCAAAATGTGCGAAAACAAGATTTTGGGGGTTAGTGGCGTTTCCTACCAGGATATTCCCGGTGTTAATTTTGGTTTTTTTTACTTCTACTTTACCCGTTATTTTTTGACCCATGATAATTTCTACAACTGATTTACGAGAAATGGTGATACTTGGAACACGAAAGTGATCTACAACAGAGATGAAATCAGTCATTGGGCTATAAGCGATGTTGTAAGGTGTTGGATCACCGCTGTAACCAAAATGACTAATGAGGTACTTGGCGTCAGGAATCTCACCACTCACTATTGAGCTTCCAAGACATGGGATGGCAACTCCATCGACAATAAGTTCGGCATGGGTACAGATTGGGACTTCGACAGAAAAAGGTTGTAGGCTGTGTGGTATACCCTTTTTGTTCAATCGCGAGATCAATGCGTTGAGTGCCTTCGTTTCGTTTTCACCTACCCTTGGACCAATTTTCGTTAATTCTGTAAGCAGTGCTATGTCGGTCATGGACAAATTATACACTCTGATATAATGCGTGTGCCTCCGGGTTGGAGGGTGATCGGGCGAGGCCGCAAGGCCGAGTCAGGAA
>CAZBFT010000001.1:32281-33821 GCA_964491465.1 uncultured Pseudomonadales bacterium | reverse complement strand
GAAAGTCCAGACAGCAGAGTGCAGGGTGTTCGGTGTAAGCCGAAGCAGGTAACTGCCAGTTTAGAGCAACAGAGACGAGCCGGTTTAGACCGGAGTGAAACGGGCAATCCTCCCCGCTGCAACCGACGAATGGGATGACAAAGACGGACGCACTCCCGAATCCCGAAGTTTGCGGGCATAGAGAAATGATCGACTAGAAACAGAATCTGGCTTATTACCGACCCGGAGGCAAATTTAAGTATTCGATTTGGATTGGCGGCGGGAGAGTTTTTCCCACACAATTAGGATGGGAGCGGCCGTAAAAGTGGAGCTGTAAGTGCCGGAAATGGTGCCGACCAAGAGGGCAAAGATAAACCATTTGGTGGTTTCGCCCCCGAGCAGATACATGGCGAGAAGCATAAAGATGATGGTCATACTATTGTTGAGACTGCGGCCCATGGTTTCGACCACGGCGCGGTTCACGAGGTCGGTAAAATCCAAGTAACCGTGCGATTTTTTGAGTTCGCGAATGCGGTCAAAGACGACAATTGTGTCGTGAACCGAGAAGCTGAGTATCGTCAAGAGTGCAGTCACAAAGAGCGTGTCCACTTCGACATTTAAGTAATGACCGAGGAGGGAGAAGACCCCGAGTAAAACCAAGCTATCGTGTAGCATCGCCAGAATGGCGGAAGCGCCAAATTTGAAGTTTTTGAAACGATAGGCAACGTAAAAAAGAATCAGGAAGGCGGCGAGAGTGATACCGTAGAGAGTTTTCTTAATTAGTTCGGCACCCAAACTGGGCCCAACCAAGTCAAAAGAAAGCTCCTGAATACCCTCCTGTTTAAACTGCTGGTATTTACTACTTTCGAGTGGTGCCGTCGCGATGGTCCATTGGTCACCAGATTGTTCTACGCTCAACAAATTAATACCCAGCTCCTTGGCTTTTGCATCCAGTTGTTCGCGCGATAAGGTGGAACTTTGCCAAATAAAATTGCTGCCCCCGGTAAAATCGATCGAAGGTTTGAGGCCATAACGAATCAGGGAGTAAGTGCCGGGAATGATCACTGCCAAGGAGATCGCAAAATATAACCAGATATACTTCATGGGCTGGAGGATTTTTAAATGTGTGCCAATCATAAATTTCAGATTCTCCAATTAATTTTTGTGGACTAGGGAACGAAGAAGGTTCCGGGTGACGAAAATACCGGTAAAGAGGGAGATGACTATTCCCAAAAAGAGCGTGAGGGCAAAGCCGCGGACGAGGCCGCTACTATTGAGGAATGACCATTCCAGCGGATTGTAGAGAATAAAGGTCGTGATCAGGGTGGCCATGTTGGCGTCTTTGATCGAGTCCCAAGCTTTGCCAAATCCGAGCTCCATACTCTCACTCCAACCATTACCTTTCCTGCCCTCCTCTTTCATGCGCTCAAAAATAAGAATATTGCTGTCTACGGCCATCCCAATGCTGAGAATGAACCCGGCCAGACCTGGCAAGGTGAGGGTGATGGGGATTAGCTTGTATACCGCCAGGGTGAGCAAACCGTAAATTATGAGGCCTAAG
>CAZBFT010000001.1:26397-32271 GCA_964491465.1 uncultured Pseudomonadales bacterium | reverse complement strand
CGAGCCAGCCGTAATTCATTATCATAAAGAGAGCAACTACGCCCAAACCAATGGCTCCGGCGCGGAGACTACGCCGGACACTGTCGGCTCCCAGGGTAGGAGCGACATTTTGCTGAGAGAGAACAGAAATACTGACCGGTAGAGCCCCGGCATTGAGAGTGATTGCCAAGTTTTTGGCTTCGTCCAGGGTGTAGTCGCCGCTGATGACGGCGCTCCCGCCGTCGATCCTAGCCTGGACAGTAGGAGCGGACAAAGGATAATCATCAAGGAAAATGGCAAGGGGTTTACCAATGTTGCGGCCGGTGATCTCACTAAACTTGGTCCCGCCTTCCGCGGAGAAAAGCAGATTTACTTCGGGTTTGCCGGTTTGGCTGTTAAAGCCAACGCTGGCTTTTTTTAGATCATTACCGGTGAGTCCGGTGGAGAGAAAGTCGCTATAGAGGGCGCTGTCGGTGGCAACTGGGAGTTCGCGGAAATCGAGCTTGGCGGTGCTGCCAATGAGAGAGAGAGCCTCGTCTGGGTTGTCAACTCCAGGGAGAGCCACGTGGATACGGTAGCTGTCACCACTGACCACGGTTTTGACCGTGCTTTCGGCGACGCCATAGAGGTCGACGCGGCGAGTAATGACTTCGCGGGCAGAGTCCAGGGCATCGCTTCTATCTGCTGCCGGAATCGGGGTCATGTCCGCTACCAAGGTCACTTCGGTACCGCCCTGCAAGTCCAATCCTTGTTTGATGTTGAGGTCGCGAGACCAACTACCTAGTTTGAGAGTTGGACTACTCAGGATAAAGTCGAGATTTTTCCCAAACATGCTCAAGTGGATTGGGTAGTTTTTGGGGGCGTCAATCACTAGGGCGACGGCCGTAAGCAGAATAATGAGAAAAAGGTTACGACGTAGGCGCATATATTTTGTATTACGAATTACGTATTAAGTATTACGCAAGACAGGGGTTTTGGCTAGTGATCGGTTAATTTCAATTGCTTGGTGTGGGGGAATTTGACGGAAAGGATTTGGGTAGATTCATCGTAAATGAGTTCGACCGGATCCCCTTCTTCTAGTGCCAAGGCTCTGATCACGATGCTCGGAACGATGATACCCTTGGAGTTGCCGATTTTAGTAATTCGCGTAGGTACGCTCATGCGACCAAATCCTCCTCGTCGCCAATAATCATAACGCGTGATCCCTCGAGGATGCGGCCGATAAAGGGGTCGTTGTGAGTTTTGCGGTAACCGAGCTCTTCGGTGGTCATCGCGGTATAGTTGATCTCCCGACCCAACTTGGCTTCTTGCTCGCGAATCAATTCGGAGAGCTGCGGAAGGATTACGTCACCGACCAAGAGAAGGTCGACGGTGTCTTTGGCCCGAGGCATGTGGCGGACAAAACGTCCCGCGATCATGGCAAATTTGATGTTGCCTAGCTTGGGAGCTGATTTGCCGACTTCTCTCCCAAGGCCAGTTGATTTCCCTACCATACTCATCAGCTCTTTGTGGTAGAGATAGTTTTTGTTGAAAGTATAGTAAATGCGGTTGCCCCTTTTTTCCTCTTTGACCATACCCAAGCCCGCCATGTGAATCAGTTCGCGGCGGACGGCGTTGATTTCCTCGTCGACTTTCCGAGTCAGCTCTCGGATATAAAACATTTCGGCTGGATGAGAGAGGAATTCTTCCAGTAATTTGACCCGGACTTTACTAACAATGAAATCCTGCATGCTGGCCATATGACTCTCCCCTACACACGTTCAATTATCTTACTCTATTATGGTACACAAATTTTGTTCGGGAAACAAGATGGGTTCGGTATGTCGGCTAATCAGCGAGTCGGCTAGTCGGTTTACCGGCAAAACCAGATGGTCAGCTTACTGACACTGACCTACTGACTAGCTGAATCGCTGATCTACTGATGTGCCGATTAGCTGGTTAATAGCTAACTTTGTTGTCGAGGGGCAAGATCTCGATCACGAGCTTGCCGCGGTTAAAGGAGATCGCTTTGCCCTTACTATCTTTAAAAACGGTGCGGCTTTCGCGATCTTTTTTGCTCCAGGTAATTTCGGTGACATTGCCATCTTGGAACAAGAGACCTTTGCCTGCACCGACTACGTCGTAGAGCATATGCTTGTGCTCGTCGAGGGGTCCGGTCTCTTTGGCTAATTGAATGACAATCGCTTTGGCGGTGAGGGTACTATTGTCGTCCAGATCTTTGTGTACCTCTCCGCCGTTGGTGCGAGCGTAGGTATTATTGGCTTTGTCATAGTCCCAGACTACGTCAAAATCATGGTAGCTTTCCCAGAAACCGAAGGAGATTTTGCTCACGCTGCCACGATCAGCGTCTTTGGCGTCGTCTTTCCAGGTAAATTTGGTGAATTTGTCGGACCATTCCAGTTTCCCATCAGGAGATTTATTGGTCCAACCCCTTCCAGCGGCAAATTTCCACAGTTTTTCGGTGCTACTGTACATGGTGTGTTCGGTCGCCACGGTGCGGCCCATGCGCTCGTAATCACGCCAGTAAGTGGGAAAGCCGATGCTAAATTGATTGAGATCATTGCCCTTGCTGCCTACCCAGCCGTAGGAACTAAGCTGCTCCAGGGCCTGAACTCGCTTATCGGTAGTACATGTTTTACCGCCGTCGGCGCTACTACAGTTGGCGCCGCCCACGTGGGCATAGAGGGGATAGTTATACTCAGAAGCCAGGTTAACAAAGGGGGTACGGGCCGAGCGAACCGGTCCGATAATGGTGTCACGGGCTGCTACACCGCAGTAAAAAACGGCACCAAAGCGAGTGACCCCGCCCTCGGCGACCATTTCATATAGGATATCGGCCGAGTTGAGGCCGGACTGGGGACGGGCGTCGGTAGTGTTCTCGATCATGGCGTAAATCGGGCGGCGGGATTCCCAGACTTTTTCTTCGGCAGCAGTGTACTTGGCGCCGTTAATCGGACACTCTGAATTTTTGGGGGCTGAGGGATCGATATTGAGTCCGCCACCGATCGCAGGGGTGGCAACCGGAGTCACGGGACCGCCAGAGCTGGGGGAGTAGAGATACATGGTCATAGCATAACCAGCCCCAGAGGAAAGCAAGAAGGCGACCAACCCAAATAATAAGCCTTTGACGAGAGGATTTTTCATAGATCAACTCCTACCGCGTTTGATAATTTTAGTCTCCTCATCAGAGAGGGGGTGATCGATCCCTACACCACCCTTGACCGATTTGACATAAAACCGAGTATTTTCTCGACTATGTAGTGAGGTTATCACAACTCCGTCTTTATTTCCATCCAGGATAGCCAAAATAAAACTTTGGTCACCCCCGGTGTCACCAAAAGGATTAAAGCGCTTGAGAGTGAGGTTTTGCAGGTGTAACTCTCCGGCAGCGGCTAGCTGTTTGAGTTCGTTTTTAAGCAAGACGTTGCCACGCTCGTGTTCCCCAAGGGTTTTTTGGATACCTTCGAGGACGCGCATGAGCGACTTGGAATCAGCTCCTTTGGTGAGATTGTTGTAGTGACGCGTCAATTTGATCACACGCCACAGAAGAACTAGGGTAAGAACTAAAATCAGACTTGTTAGTCCCATGAATACAAGCAATTCGAGCGTAAATGACATATGGATATGATAGCATGTAAGCATGGCGATACTCAGCTACGATCAACATGGGATTCGAGAGGAAGGCGGGGCGCGAGAGAAATGGGGAGCTGTCATTAAAATTGTGTCCCTGTTTGGTTTTGCTGGGGCGATCGGGGTTTTTTTGCTAGTCAGGGGACTGGGGCGAAGTAAAGTAAACCAAGTAACAGTTACCAATTCATTTGGACAAGTGGAGTACAAGGTGCCTTATAAAAATACGCTATATGAAAATTTTGGCTTTGTGCAAGAGCCCAAGGTGACCATCCCGTTACGAACCTTGTCTGGGTATGTGGATACAACTTTTTTGCTGGATTCGGGGGCGGTCGTGTCGACACTGCCTTTACAGGCAGCACATGATACTGGGGTGGATTTGGCGCGTGCCAAGCGGATTACGTTGCAAGGATTTTCGGGCGTACCGGCGTTTGCTTATCTGGACAAAATCATCGTGAAACTAGGAGGCACAGACTTTGATTTCCCCGCAACATTCACTGAATCCAACTCAACCACTTATATCCTGGGTCGCAAAGGCTTGTTTGATGACTTTACGATTAACTTTGACCATAACGACCGGATTATCACCATCACCGGCAAGGTTCGATAGGATATAATAAGCCGGCGGACGGGGAGCACAATATTATGGATAATATTTACGAGCGCATCAACAAAACTTTGAGTTGGAAGCGGATCATTGGTTTTAACGTGGTGTTGTTTATGCTGATGGTGGTGCCGTTGTCGTTGCGTTTGTCACAGCAAGATACCGAAAACCGTTCAAACGCGGCGGGAGAGTTGGAGGAGCCGGTTGTGACTCCGCCGCCAGACTACCCTAGTGCGCCCCCCCGAATTGATCGAGTGAGTATGTTTTTTGGTAAGACCGGGGATACGGTTGTGGTGTTAGGGACAAATTTTGGCACTTATAAATGGGGCAGCCACGTTTATGTCGGTAATGTCGAAGCGATGGATGACTCGATAGTCAGATGGAGCAATAATGTCTTGGAAGTAAAAATTCCGGACGGGGCCAGGACTGGGAAGGTCTGGGTAGTCATTAACGGGAACCAGGCTAGCTGGGATGGGAGTTTGCTGTTGTATGACGTGGCCAGGGCAGCCCAAATTGGACTTAGCAAGTCTGGGGGGGAAATTCGAGTGTTTGTGACCAATGCGGCTGGGGCCAAACGAGGAATGGTCCAACTAGGATATGTGAGTGAGCCGATAAACATCACTTCCGGTGGCAACATTCAAATTACCAGTCAGACTCCTAGTACCGACTCTTTGGGGAAAAAGCTGGCGGTGACTTTTGATGCCACAAGTGGGATTCCTAGTACCCAAACTACACTCTTTGCGCTCAGTTATCCTGGAATCGGGGTGATCGAGTTATTACGAGTTGAGCTATATGACGGTAATGGTAGTTTGATGCCGGTTTTTTCTGACCCACTGAATGTAAAACTGCTACCGCAATAACCAGAGTAAGAATGGGGCGAGGAGGAGGCGATAGTAGCCAAAAACTTCCAACGTGTGGGTGCGCAGGTATTTGAGTAGCCAGTGGACGACAAAGAGCGCGGTGATGAAGGCGGCGGCGGTTCCACTAACGAGCAGGACGAGATTACCGGAATGAGACAGTAAAGCAGTGCGGTTTTCGAAGAGGTCAAAGGTGCTGGCAGCCATAATGGTAGGTAGTGACAGTAAAAAGGTGTACTCGGCGGCTTGCTCGCGCCGATACCCCAGCCAGAGCATGGCTGCCAAAATGGAACCAGAACGTGACACCCCGGGAATCACTGAAAGCGACTGGATTAAACCGATAATGACGGCTTCGCGTAAATCCAAAGTGTCGTTGACCTTATTTAGAACCAACTTACCGGAGCGGACACGGCCTTCTAAAAATAGGAATAGGATCCCCACCATAACAAAGACGCCGATCTGGAGAAGGTAGTTATGGAAGAAAACGGTCTTGATTAGATTGTAGAGCAGGGCACCAACTACGGCCGTAGGGATAAAGGAAGCAATGACCTTGAGAAGGAGCGGCCGGTTACGGAGGAGGGTACGACCGTAGGTAAATAGCAGGGCCAAAACGGCTCCAGTTTGAATGACGACTTCAAATAAGGACAAGAAATCCGTATCAGTGAGTCTGAGCAGCCGGGACGACAGAATCAGGTGAAAGGTCGAAGAGACGGGGAGAAATTCGGTGAGTCCCTCGACGACGCCAAGGATTAGACTTTGCAGCAAATTCATAGACCCTTAAGACTTTAGTTCTTTTTGCAGGTCCTT
>CAZBFT010000001.1:11740-26387 GCA_964491465.1 uncultured Pseudomonadales bacterium | reverse complement strand
TTTGCCAACCACGTCTTTGGCACCAAGTCCAATTGCAAGTCCAAACCCAAGTGCGAGCATGGCGACAAACCCGATAAAGAGAATATTGATAAAGCTTTCGGCGATTTTGAGTTCGGAGAAAGCGGCCAGGGTGGCAATGGTGACTACCGTGTAGCTGGCGATTTTGCCCATGAGCCGAGACGTTTTGAGATCAACCGAAGCCAGCGAGCCTTTGACCAAGCTTTCTACTATCCCCGCGAGGAGCACCCCGATCGCCAATACGATGACAGCGGCAATCACGTTGGGTATGTAACCAAGAACGCTACCGAGCACAGTCGAAACAGCACCTAGGCCAACGATATTGGTAGCAGCGATGAAGAAGGTTAAGACGATCAACCACTTAAAGACAGAGCCGATGATTTCTTCCAGTTTGGCGGTCAGTTCGGCTTTGACTAAAAAGGCCTTAAACTGTGTGTCTTTGATTAAGTTTTCCAAACGGACCATTTGAAGGGAACGGATAATGAGAGTCCGAACCCAACTGCCGATAATGATACCTGCCAGGGCGACTAGGACGGCCCCCAGTAGATTGGGGAGGAAAGAAAAGGTAGTGCCCACGGTGGCACTCCAGACTGAGGTAAGTGAGTTTTGCCAGGCGGAAAAGTTCATAATTTACTCCTTAAAAGCTTTAATAACAGTTTGTACCGTTAAGAAAATTGGCATCGCCAAAACAGCCCCCACGACTCCGCCTAGGGTGAAACCCGCCAGCAATACAATAATGGTTACTAGCGGCTTGGTGCCGGTGGCCGACTGCATGATCTTGGGGACAATGAGATTATTTTCGAGTTGCTGGATCAAGATGCTCATAGTCAGAGCTCCAAGTCCTACTATGGGTGAAACGGTGAGACCCATGAGAATTGCCGGAATGGCGGCAATGGTGGGGCCAATGTTGGGTACGGCTTCTAGTAGACCAGAGAGAACAGCGATGGGTAGAGCGTAAGGAATGCCCAAGAGAGTAAGTCCGATGTAAGTCATAAGCCCAATCACGGCCATGAGTAGTAGTTCGCCTCGCACCCAACCGCCAACTTGCTTTTCGACTGCGTGAACCAATGCCTCCGCTCGCTCCTCAGCGTTGTGGTCGGGGAAAAACCGAAGGAGATATTTGTGTAAAAATGGACGTTCTATCACCAGATAATAGGCCATAAAGAAGACTGCCAAAATATTGAGGATATTGCCAAAAATGCCAGCGGCGAGCTTGAGGATATTACTCGGGATTGAGCTAAAGTAACTCCCGGCCACGTTACTATCGAATTGGGTGTTAAAAACCCCTTCGAGATTGTGGAGGTAGGTGGGGAGCATTTGGGTCAGGCCACGAGTCTGCTCGATCACGGCGGGGACCAGGGAGGCGACCACAGTAGTCAAAAGGGTGATGATGCCAATATAAATGACTAGCATTACAAGCAAGGTGGGGAGTTTGATCTTTTTGGCTTGTTTGATAAGCGGATTCACCGCGGTCATGAGGATGAAGGAAATAAACAGTAACACAATAATGCTTCTGACTTGGTAAAGAACCCACAACCCCAATAGGAAGAAGACAATAAAAATGATGGTGGATTTGGTGATTTCAACTTTTTGTACTGGCATAAATTATCTACTCCTTATCGTACCATTCTATACTTTTGTCCTTGCGAAACCAAGTGAGCTGACGTTTGGAATACTTTAGTTCATCCCCTACCCACTGTTTTATCATCTCCGGTTCACTTATTTTCCCTGATATGTATGCCATAATACTACGATAACCAACGGCCGAGAAAGATTGATGATCTGGGCCATATTCCGCCAATAATTTTTGAGTTTCGGCGACTGCGCCGGCCGCAAGACGAGATAAAACACGCTCACGAATGACTGCTTGGTATTTAGCGGGATCGGAGTAGTGCAGACCGATGGTTTTAAGTTTTAGATTCCAGGTTCTAGATTCTGGGGGCACATCCACAGAAGAAGCGACTTCGATGGCGCGAATTAGGCGGCGCGGGTTCATTTGATCGGAGTGATTCATTAAAGAAAATTTGTCGGCGTCTAAAAATTGGAGTTTGGATTGAAGGGCGGATAGAGAAAGTGACTCTAATTTACTGCGGAGCGCGGGGTTGAGTGGGGCTGACATAGTCGCAATCCCATGGGTGACTGCACGGACGTAAAGACCGGTACCACCCACGATAATAATCTGTTTCCTCTCCCCCAAGGCTTGATCGATCACTGGTCTGACTGCGTCGTACCAAACAGAAACAGAACACGGTTGGTCGGGATCTACCAAGTCGATGCCACAAATTTTGACGCCGGCTGGGTGATCTTTGCCGGTCACGATATCCATGCCCCGATAAACTTGGCGGGAGTCGGCGGAAATAATGACAGTAGGAGTTTTTTTGGCTTCTTCTATCGCCCTGGCGGTTTTGCCGGTACCGGTAGGGCCAACGATACACAGAAGCTGGTAGTTGTTATTCGACACTGATAAGTCCACGCGTAAGAATTTTTTTAAAGCTCGACCAAAGGATAAGCACAGCGATTCCGAAATAAGCCAGGCTCAGAATAGTCGGAAGAATCAACCCAGTGAGTGAAACGACATTCCCGGCGACTACTTGCCGCATAGCTTCGAAAACGTAGCTGGCCGAAACAAAACGGCTAACAACTTGTGCCCAAGCCGGGAGAGAACTGACTGGATAATAGACACAGGCGAATGGGGCTACTAGGTAAATAGCGGTCCATGCCAAAGTTTGGATTTTGGTACCATAGCGCATGACTATGCCGGCGACAAGTAAACCGAATACCCAGCCGAAGAGAATGAGTAGTACTGCCCACGGCAAAAGCTGCCAGCCAAAGGCAAAGATATTGGTAGCGTAGAGAAAGTAGGCCAATAATCCGGCATAGGTGAACGAGATAATGGCTTTGCCAACACCTAGCAACAGCAAAGTAGTAACCCATTCGGCAAAAAGAACAGGCGAGACAAAGATGTTGACTAAGTTGCGGTTCCACAAATCTTCGAGCAGATTGACGCTGATTTCGTATTGTCCCCGCCACGGGAAGATCCAAAGAATAATGCCTCCCAACAAACCTAGTACCAAGGTGTTATTCCCTATCGCGCTTTGGGCAAAATAACGACTGGTCACGCCCCACAAAATTAAGTCCACAGTCGGCCAGAAAAAGGCATCACTCAAGCGGTCGAGCGAGTGGCGGAAAAGATAGAGGTAGCGGAGAGATATTCCCCAAATTCTATATAACTGCATCGTGTCCTTTTCGCGTGATCGATAAAAAATAATCTTCAAGGTTAGGTTTGTCGATCGAGATTTCGCTGTAGGTAATATTGTTTTTCGTCACTTCGTAAAGGAAAAGTGGTAGCAATTTTTCTTTGATGGTAATCGTGGTAGACCCGTCTTCGTTTAGAACATTTAGGCGGTGCCGTTTGGCCAAGGTTTCTAGTTTGGCCAAATTTTTGGTCACGCGCAAACTTAGATGAGAAAACTCTAAGCGACGAGCCAAGGCAGCAGGCGTGTCGTTGCCGACGATTAAACCATCCTGCAAGACTAGAACGCGATCACATAGTTCTTCGACTTCGGCCATGTTGTGGCTAGTCAAAATAATGCTAGTTTTGAACTCGCGTCTTTGGGTGGCAAAGAACTCGCGCATATAGGCGGCCACTTCGGGATCCAAACTGGCGGTCGGCTCGTCAAGTAAGAGCAGGCGGGGGAAGTTGACCATAGAGCGGGCCAAATTAAGGCGAGTGCGCTGACCGGCGGACAAGCTGGCCGTGCTTTGATTCCATAATTTGTCCAGGCGGAAAATAGTTTTGATTTTTTCCAAACGCTTTTTGCGGTTGGCTATATTGTAGAGCCATGAGGTCCATACGAGGTTTTCGCGCACGGACAGGCGCCACGGAAGATCGGTATAGGTAGAAGAAAAGTTGACGTGCTCCATGATGGTTGTTTTGTCTTGTGGCATGGGTTGACCAAATATATTGATTGTTCCGGACGTGGGCGTGAGGATCCCGAGAATCATTTGTAGGGTAGTAGTTTTGCCGGCGCCGTTGGGGCCGAGAATACCCAGAATTTCTCCTTCGGCCATGTCAAAGCTTACCCCCTTGATGACGGGAGTCTTGCCAAATGACTTGGTTAGGTCTCGTACTTCCAAAATAGCCATAGAAATAATAAGTATAGAGCTTCGGATATACTTTGGGCAAGAGCTATTTACGAAGAGGCGGAGCTGTAGGTCAATAGAGAGCGGTGCCAATACCAAACGGCGAACTTGAGCTGGAGGAAGGCGAGCGCGGCGAACAAGAGCAAGTACCAAGGGTTAAAAAGGCCGAATACGAGGTTGGCAGGGATAGTCGCCATGAGAGCAAAGGGAAAGAAGTAGGTCAGAATCGTGTTGCCCATTTTTCCATATATCGAGGTGGGGAATGCGCCCATCCTTTCAATATCCCGGTAAAGCATAATGGTGTTGTCTACCTCTAGATAGCGGACTCCAATACCAATAATAATAATGTGCCAAGCTGTAACCATAATTATCGAGATCAGGATTATGAATATAATTGCCAGAATTGCCAAGAACGTAATCGGATAGCCAGTCGCTATCCATGCCCACAATGTAAAACAAACATACGGAATAAGGATGATTAAGTCCAGGGGATCTGTATAAGAGAATAAGCTATAAAATAGTTCAGATAAGGGATTGAGCAAGTAGAAATCAAAGGTTCCGTCTACGACTTTCTGGCGGAACATGTAAACGCCGCGCAATAGTAGCTGACTGATAGTTTGGATTAAGTTGAACAACATGAGAAGAAAAACTGCTTGTGGGAGATTATAACCGGTGATCAATTTCGCCTTGCCTACAACCACATAGACGAATGCGAGTGCGGTAGCTACCCGGAATAATTTGCCAAAAATAAATAGTATGGCAGCTCCTCGAGCATTGGAAATTTGGGTTTGGAACTGCTGCTTGGTTAGTCTAAACCAAACTTTCCAGTATGATTTTAGCTGAGAGATCTTCATACCCTAACGTCCCTCTGCCTCATAACGGAGTAATCCCTTACTCCAAATACGGCGAGTCAGAATGTATAACACGATAGTCCAGATTAACTGAATCAACAAGTGCAGGATAAGTGCACTGTCGGTACTCAAATAGATTTTGAGTGGGACGTAAAGTAAGTAAGGGAAGGGTGTGGCTAACATAATGTTTTGCCAAAAAACTGGGAGCATGTCTAGGGGGAACATAGCACCGGTCGCAAATTCCATAATGACCATGAGTAAAAAGCGGGGGGCCCAAACGTCGCGAGACCAAAAGCCAAGCGAACCGAAGATAATGTTGATAAAAAAATAGATCAACATTGCCAGTAACGTGCTGCAGATGGCATACAGTAAGGTAAGCGGATTGATTTGGAGAAAAACCGGCGGGTGGAAAAGGAAAAAGAGAATGGGAATTTCGATCGCAATAAAACTTAAGTTAAAGAGTTTGTCGGCCAGGTCGCGAGTAAAAAGAAAGCGGAACATTCCGACCGGGCGCATCAAGGGAATCGTGAGATAACCAGAATTTATCATCCAACCCAAGTCGACAGTTCTACTCCCCATGACTAGGGAGCGCAGGATGGTGGTGCCAAAGAGATAAGTCATGAGCGCGGCAAAGTCGTAACTATAAATCTCCCCATCCTGCCCCAATACAGCTCGCCAGATAAAGTAAGGAATCAAAAAGACAAAAATTTGGCGAAGACGCCACATCAGCATGTTGAGACGGTAAGCAAAGTACTCTTGGAGGGTAGTGGTGAAGATGGCCAGGTATTTTTTCATGGGTACCATCAGGGTCTGACCTTCCCCGCCTTTGAGTCTGCGGGGTTGGGCACTTCCTTTAAGGTCAGACCCTCTTTGTTTGTTGAGTCTCTACTTTTGCCAGTAAAGACTGATCTGATAACGTCTTCGATAGCCACCTCTTTGATGTTGATGTCGGCCACGGGGAGATCGTGCAAAAGTTTGGCTGCTTTTTCGGCGACCTTGGCACGGGGAACTTTGAAAGTAGAGATTTTGCCGTCGGTAGCGATAACTTCGATAATTTTGTGCTTGCTAAATTTTGCGATCACGTCGGCGAGCAAGCCGTCATAAAGGATCTCACCCTCATTGATAATGATGACGCGTTTACATAGCTCTTTGACGTCCTCCATGTAATGGCTGGTTAAAATGATGGCGCCATCGTGATTCGCATTATATTGTTTGATAAACCCGCGCACGGCTTGCTGCATCACAACGTCCAAACCAATGGTAGGTTCGTCGAGGAAAAGTACCTGGGGAGAATGAATGAGAGCGGCTACCAACTCGGCTTTCATTCGCTGGCCTAGGGAGAGTTTGCGGACCTGAACATTTAGCACGTCGCCCATCCCTAGCATCTCGACCAGTGATTTGAGAGTTTGCTTGTAGGTATGGTCGGGGATGCTGTAAATGTCTTTGGCCAAATTAAAGCTCTCGATAGCAGGCAGATCCCACCAAAGTTGGTTTTTTTGGCCCATGACCAAGGAAATGGAGCGCAAAAACTCGTACTCGCGATTCCATGGATCAAATCCCAAAACCCGGACAGATCCTCCGCTCGGGTATAAGAGGCCGGAAAGCATTTTGAGGGTAGTAGTTTTCCCGGCTCCATTGGGACCGATAAAGCCGACTAACTCACCGGGGTCAATCACAAATGAAACACCTTTCACCGCGTCTTTTGATTCGTAAAGAGGAGAAGCCAAGTCGCGTAAAGACCCTATTAGTCCTTCACGCTTTTTTTGAACCTGATAGGTTTTGCTTATGTTATCGGCGAGAATGGTGTGCATATGGACATGGTAACACGGAGGTAAACGGGCGACCGTAAAGGTCGCCCCTACGGGATACAAATCAACAATTAATTACATCACCAAACCATTTTGCGGAGGGGCTTGGCGGCTTTAAAGTTGACCACGTGATGGCTTTTGACTGTAGTACGTTTCTCGGCTTTACCAAAGGGAACGACGTCTTTGGGTCCGACTTTCCCAACCGTCAGAGTGCCTACACCGGAGAGAACTACCTTATCGCCTTTTTTGAGAGTTTTGATGATTTCGGCGAGGAACGTCTCAATCGCATCTTTGGCGGTTTTTTTGGTCATGTGGGCATTTTTGGCGACAATATCATAGAAATCGGATTTCTTCATAGTTCCTCCATTAATAAATAATTATTTGGCAATCTGTTGGGCACGAAGTTCTCGGATCACGGTCACAGTCACGGTGCCGGGATAGGTCACCTTGGCTTTAATCTCGTCACGGATGTCGCTGCTTAAGCGCACAGCCTCGTCGTCGGTCGCTTTACCTGGGTCGACCATGACACGGACCTCGCGGCCGGCACTGATGGCGTAAGCCTCGAGTACGCCGGGCTTGCTCATAGCAATCTCTTCGATAGCCTTTAAGCGCTTGACATATTCATCGATGTTCTCGTAGCGAGCTCCTGGACGGGAGCCGGAAATGGCGTCAGAAATATATACCAAAATCGATTCTTTGCTGGTAAATTCCTCGTCTTCGTGATGTTGGGCGACACAGTCGACTACCACTTTGGGCATGTTGTATTTTTGCAGTAACTTCACGCCGAGTTCGATATGACTACCCTCTTCGTCAGTGATGATTTTCCCGATGTCGTGGAACAGACAACCCAGTTTGACGATTTCGACGTTGGCGTGAACCTCTGCAGCCAATTTGATACCGATCCGAGTTTCTTCCAAGGTATGGGCGAGCATGTTTTGACCGTAGCTGCTACGGTACTTAAAGTGGCCCAACATGGTGATCAAATCATGCGGAACATTGTAGGCTCCAACGGCATGACAGAGCCGTTTACCCTCTTCAAACATGACCTTTTCGATGTCACGGCGGGCTTTGGCTACATATTCTTCGATGCGGGTCGGCTGGATGCGGCCGTCTTTGATAAGGCGTTCGAGTGCTACGCGGGCGACTTCGCGTCGTACCCCGTCGTAACAGCTGAGACGGATTACTCCAGGGGTTTCGTCCATGTCGATGTCGACGCCGGTGACCTTTTCAAACGTCCGAATATTACGTCCGTCTTTGCCGATAATCCGTCCTTTTACTTCGTCGTCGGCAATTTTCACTGTCGAAATAGTAAACTCGGCCACATACTCGGTAGCGCCGTGATACATGGCGTCCACTAAAAGATCGCGCGACTTTTGATCAACGGATTCTTTGATTTCGTCTTCGGCGCTACGAATGCGCTCGGCTACTTCGCGGCTCAGTTTTTTATCGACGGCTTCGAGCAGGATTTCTTTGGCTTTGTCGCGGGTGAGACTACCAATCTTTTCGAGCTTTTCGACCTGCTTGGCCTTTAATTCTTCAATGTCTTTTTTGAGCTGGTCGATTTCGGCTTGTTTTTTTGTGACGTTTTCTTCTTTCCGGCCGATTTCGCTGAGTCGAGTACTCTGGTCGCGTGATTCTTGTTCTAACTTGCGCTGCAGTCCTTGGAGATTGGCTTGGAGCGCGTCCATCTCAACCTTGGCTTGGTTACGGATTTTGTCGGCTTCCTCACGGGCAAAAGCGATGATTTCGCGGGCGGAACTTTCGGCTGCCTGGGTAGCCGCCACATCGAGGGTGGCAGTAGCTTTTTTGGCTTTGGCTGATTCGGATTTTTTCCCAGCTTCGCTCTTTACGATACGCGGGGACACGGTTACTTTAGATTTTTTGAATGTATTCAACAGGGATTTTAGTAAGAGACTCATATGATTCCTTTATTATGAGTTAGGCGATAAGCCCACCTCAACAGGTAATCATTCTAGAAGTACACGGAAAAAGCGGCCAAAAATTAGGCGCTAATTACTTGAGTTGAAGATAAATCTAATGACATAAAGTGATTTAACTTGTGATTTCTAGAATGTCTTCTTATTCTACTCGGAAATACCCATTTCGTCCAGTTTCGCCTGGATATAACCGTATGAAAACCCTCTTCTAGCCAGATAAGCCAAGAGATGCTGGCGGTCGAGAGAGTGAGCATATTTACGGATCAGAGCATCTAGGGCGGACGACTCGTCTACACTTTTCAGTACTTCGGTAATAATATCGCTACCTACCCCGTGGGCTCTTAGCTCGGCCGCAAGGTGGCGAGCGGAACGGGGACGATTGTGGGCGCGAGATTCGAGGAACCAATGAGCAAAGGCGAGATCGTCGAGATATCCTTGAGTTTGTAATCGAGTAATGAGCTTATTTTGGGAGGAGGGATCGGTAAGGTCATATTTTTTGAGCCGATCCCGTACTTCTTGGACGGAGCGGGGGCGATAAGAAATAAAATTGAGGATTTTCCCGTAGAGTTTGACCTGCTGGTCCGACTCTTTGAGCTCGGTTACAGCCGCCTCGGATAAAGATTGGCCTTTGGCTAAACCGCGCTTACCTACTTCGTCGATCGAAATTGCCAGGGCAAAGTGACCATCAAGATATATGTTGACGCGATTGGGGTTACGCTTGCCAGCCACAAGGCGAGTGATTGTGGGCATAACTTTAATGTACACCAATCCCAAATTCTCCAATCTTCACAAATTTACTATTTGACTGGAGCGACTGCCGGGGTCGTGTCAATGGCTTTGATTTTGTCCCAAATTTCTTTGGCGATCTTTTTCATTAGCTCCGGCTTTTCTTCCAAGACAGCCTTGGTCGCTTCGCGCCCTTGGGCGAGCATCTCACCGGCATACTTAAAGAACGAGCCGGACTTTTCGATCACGCCATTTTCGACGGCAACGTCGAGGATGCCGCCGGAACGACTGATTCCACCCGTAGTCATGATGTCGAACTCGGCGACTTTGAAAGGAGGAGCAACTTTATTTTTCACGATTTTAGCCCGATGGCGACTACCGATAATGACCTCCCCTTCGGTGATATTACCGATTTTGCGCATGTCGATCCGGATGGAAGAGTAGAACTTGAGGGCTTGGCCACCGGTTGTTGTCTCTGGGTTGCCAAACATGACGCCGATTTTTTGGCGCAGCTGATTGGTAAAAACCATGACCGTTTTACTTTTGCTGATGGCGCCGGTTAGTTTGCGGAGAGCTTGGCTCATTAGCCTGGCCTGCATTCCCATCACAGCGTCGCCCATTTCTCCTTCGATTTCGGCTTTGGGTACCAAAGCCGCGACCGAGTCGACCACAATTACATCCACGGCGCCGGAGCGGATCAGGGTCTCGGCGATTTCGAGAGCCTGTTCGCCGGTGTCGGGTTGACTGATAAGGAGTTCATCCAAGTTGACGCCAATCTCTTTGGCGCGAGTGGGATCGAGCGCATGCTCCGCGTCGATAAAAGCCGCTGTACCGCCCTTTTTTTGGGCTTCGGCGATCACATGGAGGCAGACGGTAGTTTTCCCTGACGCCTCGGGTCCATAAATTTCGGTGATACGCCCGCGGGGGAAGCCGCCAATACCGAGCGCCAAGTCCAGCGCCATGGCGCTGGTTGGGACGCTTTCGATATTCATGTGAGTAGAAGTGCCTAGTTTCATGATGGAACCGGCGCCAAACTGCTTGTCAATTTGTTCCATGGCCACTTTAATCGCCTGAAGTTTCTCTGATTGAAGATTGTTCGTGGTAGCTTTGCCGGAATCGACTTTACCATTGGCTTTGACCATATACCCTCCTATAACTTTTCTTTATACAATTAGTATGTCCAAAGACTACCCGAATGTCAACAGATGGTTTAGAATACCGCAATGCCAATATACACTACCGCTTATTTCTGCTGTAGAAAAGATAAAGATCGGATGATTCCTATCGGAGGCATAGAGGGCCAAGAGCTATTATCAAGCACAATCACCCATGTACAAATCCGTGCTATAGCATTAATTTTAGAATGTGGTGGGAATTGTACAGAAGGTTGTGATTTACAGTGGTTAAGTACAGCTACTCCCCGACAAATAAGAGAGAGGCTAAGGACCCAAGATAGATAAATTTACCGTTTGGGAGATTGCTTGGCGCGGCGAGATTTGCCGCCTTTGCCAACTTGGCGGCGTTGGCGTTTGCGGGAGTCGCGGGTCAGTAAACCTGCAGCTTTGAGAATATGACGAAAATTTTCGCGGTCAAAGCTAGCAAGGGTGCGGGCGAGTCCATGGACTACTGCCCCAAGCTGAGAGGAGGGACCGCCACCGGTGACGACGGCAGAAGCGGACATTTTGCTGACCATTTCAGTTAACGTGAAAGGCTGGCGGTAGGCAGCTTTGTTTACTTCACCGGGGAAATAAATTTCGGCTGATTTACCATTAACCATGAGCTGGACTCCCTCGGTACCGGGGACGGCGGATTTGTTGTATAGCCTCACGCGTGCCACGGCGGTTTTGCGGCGGCCGACGGCGTAGGTGTAGTTAAGTTTTTTGGCTGGTTTGGTAGTTTCGGCCATGATTTATTTCTCCTGATTAAAATGATTGACGTGTGGATGAGTGGAAGCGGCGTATACTTTCATCCGGCGAAGTCGGGGAGTTTGAAGTTTGTTTTTGGGCAACATGCCGTGGACGGCGTGCTCGATGACACTGCGGGGATCACGGGCGAGTTGAACTGCCAGATTGACTTCACGGAAACCACCTGGGTAGCCGGAGTGGTGATAGTATTTTTTGGCTAGGAGTTTGTTGCCGGTTACCTTGATTTTGGCAGCATTGATTACCACACAGTAATCACCCATGTCGATGTGGGCGGTGTAGTTGGGTTTGTGCTTGCCGATTAAAAGTCCGGCAAGGCGAGTGGCTACGCGGCCCAGGGTCATCCCGTCGCAATCAATTAGATGCCAGGAACGGACCACGGCGGCTTTTTTTACTGATTCGGTTTTCATCGGTCACCTCTCTTGCCTGCTCGTTTGGCGGCTAATTTGACGGTAGTTACTTTTTCGGATTTGGGAGTAACTGGAGTATGGGTAGCTATCGCACTGGCAGCAGTTGGAGTAGTTTGTTTAGTGGACTTTTCTTCTTTTTTGGTGGGGGTGGCAACTTTCATTTTGGTGAGACTAAACTTGACCATTTTGGCGTTGTCGCCACGGCGGGCACCGATTGGAGTTATTTTGGTGTATCCCCCTAAGACGCCTTTGTATCGCGGGGCAATATCGTTAACTAACTTGGTGACTAGCTTGCCATTTTGTACATAAGCTTGGATAGCGCGACGCGCGGGCACTGTGCCGGTAAGGGCGCGAGTCAGGAGCTTTTCAAAGATCGGCCGGACTGCCATCGCCTTGGTAGCAGTAGTAGTGAGCGATTCTTGGGTAATCAGCGAAACTACCAAGCCGCGAAAAAGAGCCGTCCGCTGGGCGGTGTTTCTCCCAATTTGGTAGTGGCCGATATGTTTTCTCATGAACGCTTGTAACCTTTCGAAAGTAGGGCCTCATCCATTAAATCGACGGATTTGCCGCCGAGATTTTTGACTGATTTGAGATCCTTGTCGGTAGCATGACTCAATTCTTCGGCGGTATTATAGCCGGCGTTTTTGAGTGCGTTACTCACGCGGGTAGGAAGACCTAGGTCGTCCACACTCACACTGCCTGCTTGGGAGGGAGTGGCGGCAGGACTGCCGGCAGATGGGGCGGGATTAACGATTTGGTTAAAGACCGCCACCAATACTTGAGCGGCGTTTTTTAGTGCGATGGAAGGCATAACCGAACCATCGGTGACAATGTCGACGATCAGTTTGTCAAAGTCGGTGCGGCGGCCGACGCGGGTTTGAACTACTTGGTAGCTTACCCGCTCAACTGGGGAGAAAATGGCGTCAAGGGATAAGACCCCCAGGGAATCGGCAGGACGTTCTTCGGCGGGCGAATAGCCGTAACCGGTAGAGATCACAAGTTCTAGATCGAGCTTGGCACCGGCGCCTAGGTTGGCGATGACGACGTTGGGACTGATAATTTTGACGGTGGCGGGAGCGACAATGTCTCCGGCCTTGACAATTTTGGGGCCTTTGACCGAAAGTTTGGCGGTTACCGGCTCGTCACCTCCAAAGCTGACTTTGACTGATTTGAGGTTGAGCATGAGATCAACCATATCTTCGCTCATGCCGGCGAGCGTCGAAAATTTGTGGGTAACCCCGGCGACTTTGACGCTGGTGATAGCAGCACCTTTAAAGCTCCCCAGAAGCACGCGGCGGAGAGCATTGCCCAAAGTGTGGCCAAAGCCGTTCTCGAGCGGTTCAATCGCAAAACTACCAAGGTTATCGGTTTCGCTGAGAGTGTTGACCACAAAATTTAAATCAGTCATATCAGATCTCCTTTAACGTGAATAGAATTCAACAATTAATTGTTCATTAAGCGCTTCAGTAATATCGGTTCTAACAGGGATCCGGATGACTTTACCTATAGCGGCTTGACGTTTGAGCCAAGCGGGAGGGGCAAAATCTTTGTTATCTAAGAGGGCTTTCACATAAGGAATCGCCATGGCGGTAGTAGAGAGAGTCACAACGGAATCGGCGGCAACACTGAAGCTTGGGATACTAACTTTGCGGCCCTCGACCAAAACGTTACCATGGGCGACCAACTGGCGCGCAGCACGGCGAGTAGGAGCAAAACCCAAACGGTATACGCAGTTATCCAAACGGCGCTCAATAAGGGACAACATCACTTCGCCGGTGGCGAGAGGATTACGGGAAGCGATGGTATAGTATTTGTGAAATTGTTTTTCGAGGAGGCCGTAAATGGCTTTGGCTTTTTGTTTTTCGGCAAGCTGGATTCCGTAATCGGTTTGTTTGCGGGTACCCTTTTTCCCGTGTTGACCGGGAGGGGTAGAAAGTCGGCGCTCGAGGGATTTGGGATTAGTCTTCAGACCAAGGTCTACTCCTAACCGACGAGCTCTTTTGTTTTTGGGTCCAGTATAGCGTGCCATATTAGCCGTGCCTCGGTTTCTTGGCTCTGGTTCCGTTGTGAGGGACCGGAGTCACATCTTGTAATTCGGTGATGCGGATGCCAACTGAGCGGAGTACCCGCAGGGCTGCGTCGCGTCCGGGACCAGGACCCTTGATGTAGACGGCGGCGCTCCTTAACCCTTTGGCGCGGGCAGTGTCGAGGGCGGCGGTAATGGCTTGGGTCGCGGCGAAGGGAGTAGACTTGCGGGAGCCTTTGAAGCCGACTTTGCCTGTTGAACTCCAGGCGATCGTGCCACCAGCGTTGTCGGTGATTGTCACTAAAGTGTTGTTAAAAGTGGCGACCACATAAATGCGACCTTCACTAACGGGAGCATTACCAGTTTTGGGTGTCATTTCTTCTCCTCTGGTGCAGCGACTTTGGCGGCATCTTCTTTCTTCATGGCGCCGATGGTTTTGCGTTTGCCACGCAAGGTACGAGCGTTGGTACGTGTACGTTGGCCGCGGCTGGGCAAACCCATGCCGTGGCGATGACCGCGGTAGCTGCCGATACGTTTGAGGCGTTGGATGTTTTCGCGGATGTCTTTGCGTAAATCGCCCTCGACTTTGTAGGTTTCGAGGGCTTTTTGAATTTTGGTGACTTCGACGGCAGTTAAATCTTTGGCACGAGTGTCGGGGTTGACTTGTGATTTGGCTAAAATTTCGCGGGCAACTTGGGGACCAATACCATAAACATAGGTAAGCGCTACTTCGATACGTTTCTGCTCTGGTAAATCAACACCGACGAGACGCAACATAGTTAACCTTGCCTCTGTTTGTGGCGGGG
>CAZBFT010000001.1:0-11730 GCA_964491465.1 uncultured Pseudomonadales bacterium | reverse complement strand
GGATTCTCGCACACGATAAATAGTACCCTACGGCGACGCACAAACTTACATTTGAGACAGCGTTTTTTGAGTGAGGCTTGGACTTTCATATATATAGTTTCAAGTTTATTTGGTAGTGGGAGCAGGAAAAGCCTGGCCCTCACGTATACGATAAGTAATACGACCCTTGGTAGCGTCGTAAGGCGTCATTTCGACTTTGACTTTGTCTCCCGGCATAATGCTGATCCTAAACATCCGCATTTTACCGGACAAGTGAGCGAGAATCTCGCTACCTTCGCCAGTCGGCGAAGTGTCAAGCTTGACGCGAAACATGGTGTTGGGGAGCGACTCGAGGACGACTCCAATGTGCTCGGTAACACCAGTTTTTGCCATAGGTGGGATTGTACCAGATTAAGCGATCTGAAACAATGTGGGTGTGGTCAAAATAACACACCCGGCCGTGGTGACCTGGACGGTTTCTTCGAACACGGCTGAAAGTGTACCATCTTTTACTGATATTGTCCAGCCATCTTCCTCGAGAACAAGATTGGGTTTGCCTTGCACATAAATCAACTCGATCGCGAGAGTTTGATCTGGTTCGATGAGTGGAGTTTTTTCCCGCGGGGCAACTACGATGTTACTAATCATCGGCTCTTCGTGCAGTTCCCGGCCGACGCCGTGGCCAGTCAGTTCACGAGTGGGCGAATAACCATATTTGTGAACAGTTGATTCCATGGCTTGTGAGATATCGCCAATGCGATTACCGGGCTTGACTACATTAATTGCCTTTTGGACACCTTCCATCCCGGCGCGTAAGAAACGAGTTTTTTCCGGCGTGGTTTCCCCAACCACTTTGGTAAAGGCAGCGTCGGTGTGATAGCCATGGAAGTAAACACCCACGTCAACTGTGACCACGTCACCTGATTGTAAGGGAGTAGAACTATTGGGGATACCATGCACAATTCCATCATTGAGGTTGACACAAGTGGCCCAGTGATATCCAGGAACTTTGGTAAAGCTGAGTTCACCCCCTCCGGCTTTGATTAGACGCCTGGCTTCGGCTTCAATTTGGGCTGGTGTGACCCCGACTTGGGTAAAGGCATAAAGAGATTGACGTACAGAGCCCAAAATTGCGCCTCCCTGGGTCATGGCGGTCAGTTTGTTCATGCGTTCACGTGGGACATAATTTCGGCGTGGACGGTGTCTATATCCGTTTCGCCGTTAATTTCGATTAAGACTCCCAGGCCCCGATAGTACTCGAGGACCCCGGCCTCTTCGGCTTTGTAACGACGTAACCTTTCGCGGATCAGTTCTTCCGAGTCGTGGAGGGAGCCGTCTTGGAGTTTGCGGCCGCGTTTGAGGAGTCTACCGATACTGACACTTTCGCTGACTTTGAGGTAGAACACATAGTCGACCTTTTTGCCGTATTTATCTAACTTGTCTGCCAGGAATTCGGCTTGAGTCATGTTGCGCGGGAAACCGTCGATGACCCAACCGTTTTGCATATCGGGATCTTTGAGACGTGCTTTCCAGAGTACAAACATCTCGGAGTCGCCGACGTAATGACCACTACTCAGTGTTTCGCGGCAAATGTCTCCCATCAAGCCCTTGTCTGTTTCGGCCATCCGACGAACCAAGTCGCCCGAGATTTGCAAAGGAACTCCGAGCTTGTCGGCTAGCATTTTGGCCTGAGTTGATTTGCCCGCCCCTTCGGGAGCGTAAAAAATGATGTTTCTCATAAAATGACTCCTTTATTTAACAAAACTGTCATAGCTGCGAGTAACAGTGTAGGACTGCATTTTGCGGTAGGTTTCGAGGATCACCGAGACCAAGATTAACAAACTGGTGCCGCCGATGGTAAAAGTGGAGACTCCCGTTGCGCTACTGATCAAACTGGGGAGGACTGCCAGTACGCCCAAAAAGATGGCTCCGGGGAGAGTTGTTTTTTGGACGATACCAGAAAGATAACTGGCGGTGTGGGTGCCGGGACGAATACCTGGGATGTAACCCCCATTTTTCTTGAGTTGGTCGGCAATTTTGGTGGTGTCAAACACAACCGCAGTGTAGAAATAGGTAAAGCCAACGACTAAACCAAAGTAGACTAAGTTATAAGCGAGAGAAGTGGGAGTGAAATGGGAAGAAAAATTGGCGGCTATGGTAGCGAGAGTTTGATTAGGGAGCCTGGCCAATCCTTGTGCTAGCATGGATGGAGCCAAGACAAGCGCAATGGCGAAAATGATCGGAATCACGCCTGCGTTGTTGAGCTTGATAGGCAGGTAAGAAGTGGTGCTACTGGTTCCCCCACCCCGGACTCGGCGAGAGTACTGCACAGGTATTTGCCGTTTGGCTTCGTCGACGGCGATGATAGCGGCGATTACGCCCAAACCAACTGCGCCCACGGCGACGATATTCCAGGGATTGATAGTAGTCAGCACTGCCTGGGTTTGAAATAGGCTCACGGGTAATCGTCCGACAATCCCAGCAAAAATCAGCATGGAGATGCCATTGCCGATGCCATATTCTGTCAAGTTTTCACCCAGCCACATGAGGAAAATACTGCCGGCGGCCATCGTAACCAAAAGTGCCAAAAGTTGCAGCGGGGAAGTTAGGGTGATCAAACCTCCCGATTTGAGCAGCATATACATTGCGGCCGACTGCAAAAGGGCCAAGGGGACTGCCACCATACGGGTATATTGATTGATCTGTTCGGAGCCGGCTTCCCCATCTTTACTCAATGCTTCCAGTTTGGGGGAAACCATGGTCATCAGCTGCATGATGATGCTGGCGTTGATGTAGGGATTGAGGCCGAGCGCAAGCACGGAGAAGTTGGCCAAGGTCCCGCCGGAAAAGATGTCCAGCAAGGAAAGCAACTGATTCCCGGCAAAGACTTGTTTGATGGCTTCGACGTTGACACCGGGAACCGGGATATGGGTAACAAAACGGAAAATGGCGAGAGTGAGGATGGTCAAACCGAGGCGCCGCTTTAATTCGCGGTTAGAGCGAATGGTGCTAAAAATTTCACTCAGTTTGGGCACGGTAAACTCCCCCGGCCGCCTCAACAGCAGTGATTGCACCTTTTGAGGCAGGGAATTGAATGGTTAATTTTTTGGTCAGTTTGCCGGTCGCAACTAAGCGTGGAGAACACCCTTGGGGAGCGACCATTTCGGCGGTCACGACGGTGCCGGCTGCAAAGCGGTTGAGGGCGGAAAGATTGATCGTAACGTTGTTACCAAAGGAGTTAAAACGAGATTTGCCGCGCATAAAAGGTAGCCGTTTGAACCAGACCCAGGAGCTGCCGGTAAAGGAAAGACGCACGTGGTTGCGGGATTTTTGACCCTTTTGGCCGCGGCTGCTAGTGTGACCACCTTTGCCGCTACCGTAACCGAGCCCTAGACGCTTGTTACGGCTGCTGACAATTTTGGGTTTGCTGTGTAGTTTCATTTTAGTGGGGCTCCATTATTGGGGACATTTTTTGGTTTTCGGGTTTGGCCAAGAGCTTCTTTGATCGCCATGGTCCGATTCATAGTTTTGAGGGCTTCAAACGTGGCCGTGACATTACTCATTTTATTACTGGTGCCCAAAGTTTTGGCAACTACATCACGTACGCCGGCTAGTTCCAGAATAGCACGGACGCTGCCACCCGCAATCACGCCTGTACCGGCAGGGGCCGGTTTGAGGATCAGTCTGGCCGCACCCAATTTCACACGGGCAATATGGGGAATAGTGCGCTTGTCCACCAGAGGAACGTGGATCAGATTCTTTTTGCCGCGGCGTACGCCTTTTTTGATGGCGTTCATCACGTCTTTGGCTTTACCCAGCGCCATACCGACCCGACCTTTTCGATCTCCCACCACCACGAGGGCGGTGAAACCCATTTTGTTGCCACCTTTGGTTTTCTTGGTCACGCGAGAAATGCGTACAACCTTCTCGTCGAATTCTTGGGGAGCTTTGGGAGCGCGGGAGCGCTGGTCTTGATTTCTGGGTTGCATATTAAAACTCCAATCCTGCTTTACGGGCAGCTTCGGCCAAGGCTTTGACTCGGCCGTGATAACGATAGCCACCGCGGTCAAAAACAATTTGGGTTAATTTGGCTTGTTTGGCTAAAGCTGCAATGGCGATACCGACACCTTCGGCTCGAGAAGTCTTGTTCCCCTTAAGCTCAAGGTCATTGGCGGCGGCGAGAGTGACTCCACGCCCATCGTCAATAATTTGAGCCCAGATGTGGGCACTGCTGCGGAACACGCTCAGGCGGGGCCGGCCGGAATGGGCGATGTGTCTGCGGGTGCGTGTTTGGCGAGTGAGAGAGTTATTCATATGTTTTATGCGGCAGCCTTCCCTGCTTTGCCGGCTTTCTTGCGGACAACTTCGCCCTGATAGCGGACGCCCTTGCCTTTGTATGGTTCGGGTTTCCGGTACTCACGGATTTTGGCACTAACTTCTCCGACCAATTGTTTGTCAAAACCAGATACCGTGATGAGGTTGGTGCCCTCGACCGAGATGGTGATACCGGTGGGCGCAGTATATTCAATTTCGTGAGAAAATCCCAGAGAGAGAATGAGCAAGTTGCCTTGCATCCTGGCACGGTAACCAGTACCAACCAGTTCGAGTTTTTTGGCATAACCAGCAGAAACGCCGGTAACCATGTTGGCCAAAACCGAACGCACGGTGCCATGCAAAGCCCGGATCGGTTTGGTATCGTTACTGCGGCTGCAAACCAAAATATCGTTTTCGAGTTTGACGGAAATACCCCGAGGAATGGTAAATTGTAGTTCGCCTTTGCCGCCTTTGACAGTGACGCTACCGGCGCTCACGCTAACGGTGACACCGGAGGGAATGGGAACTGGCATGCGACCAATTTTGGACATAAATTTACCAAAGTTCGACGAGAACTTCTCCTCCTAATTTGGCTTTTTTGGCGTCTACCCCGCTCATAATCCCACGGGAAGTGGTAAAAATGGAGATTCCGAGTCCGGAAAGAACCGGGCGGATAGCGCTGACGCTTTTGTAAATGCGAACACCTGGTTTACTGATGCGGCGGGCCCCAGCGATGGCCGGTTGATTGCCAACGTACTGAAGTTTGAGTACTAAGTTTTTGGCGGTGCCCTCACCTACGACAGTGACTGATTTGAGATAGTTATTAGCGGCCATAACAAGGGCTACGCTTTCGCAGAGTTTGCTGTAAGGTAGGCTAACCTCGGCCTTGCGGACGAGAGAAGCGTTTTTGATGCGGGCGAGCATGTCGCCCAATGTATCTGTAACCATAGGTTTTTACCAACTGGCTTTGGTAACTCCAGGTAAGTTGCCTTTTAGAACTTGCTCGCGGAAACAAAGGCGGCAAAGCCCGAATTGGCGCATATATGCCTTGGGACGACCACAAAGAGAGCAGCGGCTGTGCGCACGTGTGCTAAACTTTGGCGTCATCTTGCTTTTTAGTATTTTTGCTTTTCTGGCCATATAATTTTGCAGGTCACAGTGACAAGGTGTCACGGTGCCACGGATTATTTATTTATTTTCTTTATCCTCTTTCATAAAGGGCATGCCCATGGCGGTTAAAAGAGCGCGGGCCTGGATGTCATTCTTGGCAGAAGTGACAATGACAATTTCCAACCCGTGGACTTTTTCCACTTTGGCGTAATCGATTTCCGGAAAAATGATTTGTTCCGTTAATCCCAGAGTGTAGTTGCCATTGCCGTCAAAAGCAGTAGCCTTGACTCCCCGAAAGTCTTTGACTTGCGGAAGTACTATTCTACACAATTTATCGAGGAAATCAAACATTTTGGCGCCGCGGAGTGTCACGGAAACACCGACGGGGTCGCCGGCACGGATCTTAAAACCGGCAATCGATTGTTTGGCGCCGCTGACTTTGGCACTCAGCCCAGTGATGCTGGTTAGTTCGGTTTTGGCGGTTTCAATGTCTTTGGTAGAAGTATCGGTCTTTTTCACGCCGACGTTGACGATAATTTTGGTGAGGCGTGGAATAGCCATAATATTGGCAATCCCCAGCTCAGTACCGAGTTTGGCCCTAATTTCTTGTAGGTAGCGGTCTTTGAGGTTGGCGTCGTTTGTCATATCGCTTTTCCGGTTTGTTTGTTAATCCGAGTAACTTTGTTGAGGTTGCGCTTGAGTCCCACGCGCACCGGCTTGCCGTCAACCAAAAGCATGAGTTTGGCAGTAGGCTGCGGGCGCTCGACCGAGACAACTCCACCTTCCCGATTCTGGGTAGGTTTGACGTGACGCTTGTAGAGACCTACGCCTTTGACGATTACGCGGCCTAATTTGGGGAGAACGCGGAGAATTTCTCCCTTCATGCCTTTGTCACGGCCGCTCGTCACCAAAACTTGATCGCCTTTTTTAAGTTTTTTCATTTAGAGTACCTCCGTGGCTAAAGAAGCAATTTTGGCGTAGCCTTTGTCTTTGACTTCGCGGGCAATGGGGCCGAAGACGCGGGAAGCTATGGGGTCTTTGGTTTTGGGGTCGATGACAACAGCGGCGTTGTCGTCAAAGCGGACATAAGTGCCATCTGGACGGCGAGTTTCTTTCCGAGTCCGGACGATTACAGCTTTGACTTTTTCTGAGTCTTTGACATAACCATTGGGATCAGCTTGATCGACGACGACCGTAACCATGTCACCGACGTAGCCAAAGCGGCGAGTACTGCCACCATGGATATGGATGACCCGCAAACGGTGGGCGCCACTGTTGTCGGCGGGGGTGAGGACTGAACGAAGTTGGATCATATAATTATTTCTTCACAATTTTAGTAATAGTAAAGCGTTTGCGAGCAGAGAGAGGACGACATTGCTCCAAACTGACAGTGTCACCGGTCTTGGCCCCTACGGTATTTTCGACCAAGTATTTTTTGGTGCGCTTGACGGTTTTGAGATACATTGGATGTTTCCAAAGGGTTTCGACCACAACGACCGCACTCTGGAGAGTCTTACTGCTTATGACAATTCCGGTTAACTGTTTCACGACTTTTCCTCCATCAGGCGCGCAATATCACGGCGCAAGTTGCGGCTCTCGCGGACATTTTTTACCTCACCGCGGCTAGCTTTTAATTTGAGGTCAAGAATAGATTGTTTGAGCTCCTTGATTTTGGCAAGGACAGCAGGACGGCCAAGTTTGCGAAGTTCTTGAAGCTGAGTTTTCTTCATATAATTGATCCCCGGATGACAAAGCGAGTAAGGATGGGTAGTTTGGAGGCGGCTTTGCGGAAAGCTTCGCGGGCGGTAACTTCGTCTAGGCTACCGAGTTCAAAAATCATGGCGCCACGTTTGACGACCGAAGTATAGCTACTAATGTCGCCTTTGCCTGAACCCATTTTACTACCGGCCGCTTTGTGGGTCAGGGGTTTGTGAGGGAATATGCGCAGCCAAAGTTTGCCGCCGCGCTTGGTGTGGTGTTGGATAGTGCGGCGGGCGGACTCAATTTGAGCCGAGGTAACCCAAGCACTTTCGGTAGCTTTGAGGCCAAAATCGCCAAAATTAACTTCAGCCCCGCGGGTGGCGACGCCATCCATGGTGCCTCGAAATTCTTTGCGGTATTTGCGTTTTTTCGGTTGTAGCATAGGTTATAACTCCGCCTCGCCTTTGTAGATCCAGACTTTGATACCGACGTAACCCGAGCGGGTCAAGGACTTAACTTCGGCGTAGTCGATGTCGGAACGGAGTGTTTGGGTGGGGACACTGCCGAAGGCGTATTTTTCCCGGCGACCAATTTCGGCACCGCCGATGCGGCCGGAAAGTTGGAATTTGACACCTTTGGCACCGGAACCCATCACGCGTTCCTGGGCTTGGCTTATGGCCCGGCGATGTGGATAACGTTTGATGAGTTGTTCAGAGATTCGCTCACCCACCAATTTGGCTGAGAGATCGGGATTTTTGACTTCTTTGACGTCGAGTTGAAGTTTGACGCTGGTGGCGACACCGATAGTTTTAAGATAGGCTTCGATTTCTTTTTTCAACAATTCGAGGTTGGAACCGCCGCGGCCAATGACAACCCCGGGACGAGCTGCTTGAATAACAACGTGAATGGAGTTGGCGGATCTCTCAACTCCCACTTCAACCACGCCGGCCAACGCAAGGCGGCGACTGATGAAGTTTTTGAGCTTGATATCTTGCAGCACAAATTTTTGGTAGTCGCGCTTGGGCGCGAACCAAATGGAACTCGGCTTGTAGAGAATCCCGAGGCGGAAGCCAAAGGGATTAGTTTTTTGACCCATTTAACTCCTGTAGTTCGACCCGAATATGTGCGGTACGTTTCATAATGTGATGAGCCATACCGCGGCTCACCGCGCGGAAGCGTTTGTAGGTCGCGCCCTCACCGATATCGATGGTTTTGAACGTGAGTTTGCTGACAGGCAAGCCAAAGTTTTCTTTGGCGTTACTAACGGCGGCTTTGATGGTTTTGTAGAGTGGGGCAGCGGCTTCTTTCTCGATAAATTTGAGGTAGGTGAGCGCTTTTTCGGGCGTAAGAACGCGCACCGCATCGGCGATCAGGCGGAGTTTGCGAGCACTGGTCCTGACATATTTTTGGGTAGATTTCATAGTTTAGGTCTTTGATAATACACGTTTAACGATCTTGCCGTGGCCGTGGAAGGTACGGGTAAGAGAAAACTCTCCCAGCTTGTGACCAACCATTGCCTCAGAAACAAATACTTCTTTAAAGACTTTGCCGTTGTGGACCATAAAAGTGTGTCCCACAAATTCGGGAGGAATACTGCTCCGGCGCGCCCAAGTTTGAATGGGTTTTTTAATCCCACTACTCTGCTGTTTGGTCACTTTGGCGAGCAATTTCTCGTCGACGTAGGGACCTTTGGCGCTACTACGGCTCATATTATTTGACTCTCCGATCTTTGACTATGTATTTGTTGCTGTACTTGGCTTTGAAGCGGGTCTTGTACCCGAGGGCGGGTTTACCCCACGGAGTTTTGGGTCCGGGCATACCGATGCCACTTCGACCCTCTCCACCACCGTGCGGGTGAGAATCTGGATGTTGGGCAATACCACGAACAGTGGGACGCCAGCCCATGTGGCGGCGGCGTCCAGCTTTGCCAAGTTTGCGATTTTTGTGGTCCAGATTAGAAACCTGGCCAATTGTAGCAAAACAACCCTCTTTTATCAATCTAATTTCCCCTGAAGGAAGCTTGACGGTGACAAAGCCACCTTCGCGGGATTGGACGAGCGCCGAGGTTCCGGCCGAGCGAACGATTTGACCTCCGCGGCCAACTTTGAGTTCGAGGTTGTGGACGGGCATGCCGATCGGGATTTTGCCAAGCGGGAGTGAGTTGCCTAGTTTGGGTTCGGAATCCACACCTGAAACGACTAGTGAGCCGACGGTCAAACCGTCTGGGGCGAGAATATATCGTTTCTCGCCGTCGCGATAATGGAGAAGGGCGATGTTGGCGCTACGGTTGGGGTCGTACTCGATGCTCATCACTTTGGCTTCGACGCCAAATTTTTGGCGTTTGAAGTCAATCAAGCGATAGCGGCGGTCTTCGGCCCCGCCGCGGTGGCGAGTGGTGACATGCCCGTGGGCATTGCGTCCAGAGTTCTTTTTGACACGAGTGGTCAAAGATTTTTCGGGTTGATTGGTGGTCAAGCCGCGCTCGACGTCGATGCGATGACGGACGCCGCTACTGGTGGGTTTGCGAATTTTTAGCATATTATTTCTTTTCTTCTTTTAGATCAAATAAGGCGATGGATTGACCTTTAATCAAGTGGATGCTGGCGAATTTGGTGATACCGGGAAGTCCTAAAGTACGCTTGCTGCCGGTTCGCTTGGGGGCCAAGTGGCTCACGCGGGTAGTCACTTTGGTGACTTTGACTTTGAAGAGGGATTCAACCGTAGCTTTGATTTGGCTTTTGCTGGCAAATCGCGCGACCTCGAAAGTAAAAATACCCCCGGCCGTTTCCCGGATAGATTTTTCGGTGATAAGGGGTTTGATCAAGGTCATTTGGTTTCCCCCCCGTCACTAATTTTGGACTCGATGCGACTGATCAAAGAGGTAAGAGCCGGTTTGGTCATGACCACGGAGTCGTGGGAGAGGAGGTCGTAGGCGTTGACTACGCTCACGCGTTTCATGGTGACGCCCTGCAAGTTTTGGACCATGCCGTAGAGGGAGACAGCGGGGTTGGCTGTAACCAAGAGGACGGACTGCTCAGGATGGCGGCCAACTATGTGCAGAAAAGCTGCGGCAGTCGCGGTCTTGCCGTCGGCAGACTTCACGCCGCTCACACCGAAGAAGGAACCTTCATTCAACTTGACTAGAAGTGCGGAAGCAAGGGCACGGCGGCGCATTCTTTTGGGCAGTGCCAAGTTGACTGGCCGGACCCCGGTTGGACCATGAGCGATGCCGCCGCCGACAAAAATAGGGGCATACTTGGCACCGTGACGGGCATTGCCTGTACCTTTTTGGCGGTAAATTTTTCTGGTGCTGCCTTGGACTTCGCCGCGCGTTTTGACCCGGCTGGGTTTTTGGTGAGTATTACTTTCGTAAATGCGGAGGGCTTGGGCCAACAGAGCTGCGTTGGGTTTGCCCAAAACTTTGGCGTCGATATCCCAGGCGGGTAATTCTTGACTTTGAAGATTGTAGACTTTTATTTTCATAGATTAGGCGATAATAGTTAATTTGACAAGTGAACCGGTATGGCCGGGAACGGCCCCTTTGACGAAGGCGATGTTTGTGGTGGCGTCAAAGCTCAAGACCATACTACTTTTGACGGTGACGGTGGCTGTACCCATATGGCCGGCCATGTGTTTGCCTTTGTAAACCCGTCCTGGAGTAGTGCCTTGACCAATAGATCCTGCCCGGCGCAAACGATCGGATTGACCATGGGTACGAGGACCACCGGCAAAGCCCCATTTTTTTACTACACCGGCGCGACCCTTACCTTTGCTGGTAGCGGTAATTTTGACGGCGGCACCGACGGCGACTATGTCTGTGGGATTGATCACGCTCTTGAGAGTCATGCCCTCATCGTAATTGATTTCACGGTGTTTACCGCCAACTATCACTTGAGCGGCGCTATAACCGTCTTTTTCGACGCTTTTTAGTTGCGAAATTGTCATGGGTAAAAGTGCAAGTCTGGTAACGGCGACCCTGGTTTCACCCTGGTAGGAAGCTGTCATGCCGAGTTTGGTGCCAAAAACAATCTTAGTCATACCCATTCCTACATTTTTACTTCTATTCCTACTCCAGCCGGTAATTCTAAGTGCATCAAGGCGTCAATAGTTTTGCCGGTTGGGCTCATAATATCGATTAAGCGTTTGTGGGTGAGGATTTGGAAGTGATCACGGGCGTTTTTATCGACGTGGGGAGAGGTCAAGACGACCATGAGTTTGCGACGGGTAGGCAAAGGAACAGGTCCTACGACGCGAGCACCAGTTTGGACAGCGGTGTCGACAATTTTTTGAGCGGCCTCGTCGATAACGCGGTGGTCAAAAGATTTGAGCTTGACTCGAATTCGAGTGCTTGCGGCCATGTTTTGTCCTTTATTTCAAACTAGATGCGGTCCCGCTTTGGCGGGACCGCATCTTGCTCTATGGGATTAGCCCATGAGCTAAGATAATTGAGCCTAAGTTATTTTTTCTTGGCTTCGACTTTGGCGTCGGCGAGGATCTTGGTGATGACACCAGCCCCGCCCGTTTTGCCGCCTTCGCGGATAGCAAAGCGGAGTCCTTCTTCCATGGCCACGGGGACGATCAATTTGACAGTCATCTTGGCGTTGTCGCCAGGCATAACCATCTCAA